>CAZCJY010000043.1:0-14652 GCA_964498975.1 uncultured Methylocystis sp. | reverse complement strand
GAAAGTGCCCTGACGCGTGCGCTCGGCGAGAAGCCGCCCGATGTCGATGTCGGCGAGAGTCATCTGCGGCTCTTGAGAGAAACGCTTCGCCTTGGCGAGCACGGCGCCATTCTCGCAGATCAACGCCTCGCCGTCCCAGGCGAGGTCCGTCGTCGACTCGCCCTGCCCTGCAGCGGAATAAAGATAGGCGGAAAGACAACGCGCCGAATGCGCGGCGCAAAGCGTCTCGCGATAGTCGGACTTGCCGACGATGGCGTTCGAGGCCGAGAGATTCAGCAGAACGGTGGCGCCGGCAAGCGCGGCGCGCGACGATGGCGGGATCGGAACCCATACATCCTCGCAAATCTCCATATGGATGACGAGGCCGCCGAAATCATCCGACTCGAGCAACACGTCGGAGCCGAAAGGAGCGAAATGGCCCGCGACCGAAATCTCCTCGCCGGCGATGAAAGCGCCGGAGGCGAAGTGACGACCCTCGTAAAACTCCCGATAGTTCGGCAGATAGATTTTCGGCGTGACGGCGAGGACGCGGCCGCACAGGATCGCGACGGCGCAATTATACAGACGACCCCGATGACGCAGCGGCGCGCCGACGACAGTGAGCGGATGTATGGCGCGCGACGCTTCGACGAGATCGGCAAGCGCCGCGTCGACAGCGGCGAGCAGCGCCTCCTGCTGCAGAAGATCGTCGATCGCGTAAGCGGAAATCCCCAATTCCGGAAAGAGAACGAGCGAGGCGCCGCGCTTGTCGGCCTCGCGCGCCATTTCGATCGTGTGCGCGACGTTGAAGGCTGGGTCCGCGACGCGCAGGCGCGGCGTCGCCACGGCGGCGCGGACGAAGCCATGTGTATGCAAGCAGTAGAAGGGGTGAGTCATATAGGTCCGCCTGAGCGGCCGGAGTTCATTGCTTTAGAAAGAAAACGGCCTCGTTCGTGCAGCGCGATAATGCAAAAAGCCAGGACGAATGTCACACATGTTCTGCCGCCGTCGTTTACGGCGCGCCGATCCGGCGCGTCCCGCATGTCTCGAAGATGATCGCGCCGATGCCTCACTGAATTTATAAGCCGTTGATTATTAATCCTTTTTTACCGGTAAAATCCTTTTAACGACAGACCGGCGACTGGTTCGCGGGGGGCTGGATGCTTACCGAACGCGCCCTAAATTGGAGGAGTTATAAATTAGACTACGCAATGGGGCTGCGCATGTGGTCTGAACTGCGCGAACTGAAGGACGGGATCGACTTTGGCACCCCGCCAAGAGACGGGTCGCCGGTAACGCTCGAAATCGATGGCGTGACTGTCACCGTTCCGGCAGGCAACTCCATAATGCTCGCCGCGACGAAGGCCGGTCATCCAATCGCCAAGCTTTGCGCAACCGACATGCTGGAGCCTTTCGGCAGTTGCCGCGTCTGTCTCGTCGAGATCGAGGGGCGTAACGGCTATCCGGCCAGTTGCACGACGCCGGTCGTTGAAGGCATGAAAGTGCGCACTCAGTCGGAGACGCTGCACAGGCTCCGTAGCGGCGTGCTGGAGCTTTATCTTTCGGATTTCCCGCCAAGCGAAGTCACGGGCGGCTGGAGCGAGTTTCACGAAACCCTCAAAGCGGAAGGGGTCGTGGAAAACCGATACGGCCCCGGTCTGAACCACTTCGACGCCGCGATCGACGCCTCAAATCCTTACTTCCTCTTCGATCCCGCCAAATGCATCGTCTGCAGCCGATGCGTGCGCGCCTGCGCGGAAGTGCAAGGAACCTTCGCCCTCACCATCACCGGGAGAAGCTTCGAATCCAAGGTCGCAGCCAGCCAGGACGAGCCCTTCTTTGAATCGGAATGCGTCAGTTGCGGCGCCTGCGTGCAGGCCTGCCCAAGCCACGCGCTGGTCGAAAAGAGCTTGTTCGGGGGAGAGTATCGTCATGCCGAACCCCTTGAAGCCTGACAGATCCGTTGTCACGACATGCGCCTATTGCGGCGTGGGCTGCGGCTTTAAAGCCGACACGCGCGACGGCCGCATCGTTCGCATGATCCCCTGGAAGGAGGGAAAGGCGAACCACGGCCATAGCTGCATCAAAGGCCGCTTCGCCTACGACTACTACAATCATCCCGATCGCGTGCGCACGCCGATGATCCGCGTGTCGATCGACGATCCATGGGCGCCGGTGAGTTGGGAGGACGCCTTCGCGCACGCCGCAAAAGAGTTCCGGCGGATTCAGGCGACGTATGGCGGCAAATCGGTCGGCGCTGTTTCAAGCTCGCGCTGCACGAATGAAGAAATCTTTCTCGTGCAGAAATTCGCGCGCGCGGTGCTCGGAAACAACAATATCGACAATTGCGCCCGCATCTGCCATTCGCCGACGCAATTCGGCCTCTCCGCAACGGTGGGCTGGGGCGCGGCGAGCCAAAACTTCGACTCGATTTTGCAATCCGACGTCATCATGGTCGTCGGCGCCAATCCGACCGAAGGCCATCCGGTCTTCGGATCGATGATGAAGCGACGCATACGGCAGGGCGCGAAGCTCATCGTCATCGATCCGCGCCGCACCGAGACGGTTAAGTCGCCCCATTGCGAGGCGACGATTCATCTAGCGATCCGACCCGGGACAAATGTCGCGATCCTCGACAGCATCGCGCATGTCGTCGCGCGCGAGAAACTCTATGACGAGGCTTTCGTTCACGCGCGTTGCGAAACGCGAGAGTTCGAACATTGGCTGGGGCTCGTCGGCTCAGACCGCTATGCGCCAGAAGTCGTCGGGCCGACGGCCGGCGTCGACCCGCAAGACATTCGCGCCGCCGCCCGCCTTTACGCCAGCGGCCCGAGGAGCGCCATCTATTACGGGCTCGGCGTCACCGAACATTCGCAAGGCTCGACCGGGGTCATGTGCCTTGGCAATCTGGCGCTCGCTTGCGGGATGCTCGGACGCGAGGGCGTTGGCGTCAATCCGCTGCGCGGCCAGGGCAATGTGCAAGGCGGAAGCTGCCTCGGCAGCTGGCCGCATGTGTTCAGCGGATATCGCTTCGTCACCGATCCCGAGACACGCGCGAGCTTCGAGCGCGAGTGGGGCGTCACGCTGGATCCCGAGCCCGGCTTGCGCCTGCCCAACATGCTGGATGCGGCCGTCGCCGGATCGTTCAAGGGCGTCTATGTGATGGGCGAGGATCCGGCGCAAAGCGATCCGAACCAACATCACGTCATCGCAGCCCTGAAGAACATGGAATGCGTCGTGCTGCACGACTTGTTCCTCAATGAGACTTCGAAATACGCGCATGTTTTCCTGCCCGGCTCGTCCTCGCTCGAGAAGGATGGCACCTTCACCAACGCCGAGCGGCGCGTCAGCCGCGTGCGCAAGGTGGTGGAGCCGCTCGCCGGCTATCAGGACTGGGAAATCACGGTGAAGCTCATGAACGCCATGGGCTATCCGGTTTCCTACGCAGATCCGGGCGAGATTCTCGACGAGATCGCGCGGCTTACGCCCACCTATCGCGGCATGAGCTTTGATCTCATCGACCGGATCGGTTCGGTGCAATGGCCTTGCGACGAGAGCGCGCCCGAGGGCACGGAAGTGCTTCACCGCGAACGCTTCCCGCGCGCCAACGGACTGGGGACCTTCATGTTGACGGAATATGTGCCGACGACCGAGCGCACATCCGACCAATATCCGCTGCTGCTGACGACGGGACGCATCCTGACGCAGTACAACGTCGGCACACAGACGCGCCGGACCGCGAACTCGATGTGGCATCCAGAGGATGTTCTCGAAATCAGCGCAGAGGACGCCGCGTCGCGCGGCGTGAAGGACGGCGACTGGGTGAAGGTGTCGAGCCGTTTTGGTCAGACCGATCTGCGGGCGCGTCTCTCGGAGCGCGTCAATCCCGGCGTGGTCTACACGACTTTTCACCATGCGAAGTCGAAGGCGAATGTCGTCACCTCGGATCTTTCCGACTGGGCGACAAACTGCCCGGAATATAAGGTCACGGCCGTCGACGTCATGCGTGTCTCCGCGCCTGCGGCGCGCGGCGCGGTCGAGGCCGAGAAGCCGAGCGCGGGCGTTCCAGCGAAAGAATTGGAGCCGGCGGAATGACGGCTGTGGATCAACATCAGACGCGGTCTGTCGACGTGATGGCGCTCGACCGGATCGTCGTCATGGCCAATCAAATCGGAGATTTCTTCGAGCCCTACCCGCCGGAACGACGCGCCGAGGGCATTCGCAATCATCTGCGGACTTATTGGGATCCGCGGATGCGCGCGGAGCTCTTGGCGCATATCGCCGCCGGGGGCTCCGGACTCGCGCCCCATGTGATCGAAGGCGCGATGCTGCTCATCGACGAGTCGGAAGACAAGCGCGGCTATTACGGTCCGCCGAAAGCGTAACGCCGTTCTATTTGCGCTGCTCTGTATGGAGGCGCAGCCAGGCGTCAAGCGCTTCGAAGCGGAATCGCTGCGACTCGTAAAGCGCCGAGACAAACGTCCAGACCTCTTCCGCAGTTGCGGTCAAGGAAACGCCGTTTATTATCAGAAAAGAGAACATCGCCGCGAACGCTACGCGCTTGTTGCCGTCCACAAAGGCGTGATTTTGCGACAGGCTCTCCCACATTGCGGCCGCTTGCGCAATTTCGTCGTCGTAATAGCCTGTTTGCGGACGAAAGAGCGCGGCTTCAAGCTGACCAAGATCACGCACGCCGGGCGCGCCGCCATATCGTTCGATCAGATCGTCGTGGATGGCGAGCACCTCCACGACAGTCAGATAGTCGATCTGTTTGCCGTTCACTTGGCGAGCTTTTCATACACTGCGCCATAGCGAGAAATGCTCGCCCGATAGGCGTCCAAGACGCGGGGACGCGGCCTCGCCTTACCCCGCTCCTCTATGTGTGCGCGCAGGGCGTCCTCAACGATTGTTTGAAGCTGTCGCCCCTCTTCCTTCGCGATCTTGCGGATCGCAGTGAGCAGCTCCCTGTCGACTTGCGTAGCGAATTTTTCGCGCGTCAAGGACATCGCATGTCTCCAACTTGTTGTATTTAAAATCTTCTTTTTTCAAGAAATGTCAAGAAGCGTGACTAAAAAACGGGGGCGGGGTGTCCCCCGCCCTTTTCCTATTTGCCGCTTTCGCGCCTCAGCCCCAATGCGCGAGGATCGCGAGCATCAGCAGCGCGACGATATTGGTGATCTTGATCGCCGGGTTCACGGCGGGGCCCGCGGTGTCTTTGTATGGGTCGCCGACCGTGTCGCCCGTCACCGCCGCCTTATGCGCCTCGGAGCCCTTCTCATGCTTCACGCCGTCCTTGTCGACAAAGCCGTCCTCGAAGGACTTCTTGGCGTTGTCCCAGGCGCCGCCGCCGGAGGTCATGGAGATCGCGACGAAAATGCCGTTGACGATCACGCCGAGGAGCAGCGCCCCCACCGCCGCAAGCGCATTGGCCTTGCCGCCGCCGAGGATCAGCACCGCGATGAACATCACGATCGGCGCCGCGACCGGCAGCAGCGAGGGGATGATCATTTCCTTGATCGCCGCCTGCGTCAGCATGTCGACCGCGCGGCCGTAATCCGGACGCTCGGAGCCGTCCATGATGCCGGGCTTCTCCTTGAACTGGCGGCGCACCTCCTCGACGACGGAACCCGCCGCGCGGCCGACCGCCGTCATGGCGATGCCGCCGAAAAGGTAGGGGATCAAGCCGCCGAAGATCAGGCCCGCGACCACGAATGGGTTCGACAGGCTGAAGTCGATGGCCTCGAGCCCTTTGAAAAAAGGCACGCCAGTTTCGGCAAAGTGGCGGATGTCATTCGTATAGGCGGCGAAAAGCACCAATGCGCCGAGACCCGCGGAGCCAATGGCGTAGCCCTTGGTCACGGCCTTCGTCGTGTTGCCGACGGCGTCGAGCGCGTCGGTGTTGCGACGCACTTCCTTGGGCAGGCCTGACATTTCGGCGATGCCGCCGGCGTTGTCCGTCACCGGGCCAAAGGCGTCGAGCGCGACGATCATGCCGGCGAGGCCGAGCATGGTCGTGACCGCGATCGCCGTGCCATAGAGGCCGCCGAAATTATAGGTGAGGATGATGCCGAGCACGATCACCAGCGCCGGCGCCGCCGTCGCTTCAAGCGACACGGCGAGGCCCTGAATGACATTCGTGCCATGGCCGGTCACCGACGCCTGCGCGATCGACACGACCGGGCGCTTGCCCGTGCCAGTGTAATATTCGGTGATGTAAACGATGGCGCCCGTCACGATCAGGCCGACGATGCCGCAGAAAAAGAGCCCGTATCCGTGGATAGCCTCGCCATTGACCTTGCCCACTTCGCCGAAGCCTACGGTGAACAGAGTGGCGAGGAACAGGCCCGCAATGGACAACACGCCGGTCGCGATCAGGCCCTTGTATAGGGCGTCCATGATCGAATCGTTCTTGAGACCGATCTTTTCGAAATAAGGCGCCGCGAACTGGCCCCATTGAGAGTCGTCGGCGCCGAGCTTGACGAAATAGGTGCCGGCGATGGACGTGAGGATCGAGAGGCCGCCGATGGCCAGCGGATAGAGCACCGCGTCGGCGAGGCCAGACTGGCCGGCGAAGAAGATCGAGGCCAGAACCATCGTGGCGACGACCGTCACCGCATAGGTCTCGAAAAGGTCGGCCGCCATGCCCGCGCAGTCGCCGACATTGTCGCCGACGTTATCGGCGATGGTCGCCGGATTGCGCGGATCGTCCTCGGGAATGCCCGCCTCGACCTTGCCGACGAGGTCGGCGCCGACGTCGGCGCCCTTGGTGAAGATGCCGCCGCCGAGACGCGCGAAAATCGAGATCAGCGAAGCGCCAAAGCCGAGCGCGACGAGCGCGTCGATGACAACGCGATCGGACGCCGTGTAGCCGGCGAACCAGGTGAGGATCGCGTAATAGACCGCGACGCCGAGCAGCGCGAGGCCGGCGACAAGAAGGCCCGTCACGGCGCCGGCCTTGAAGGCGATGTCGAGGCCGCCCGCGAGCGACTTCGTCGCCGCCTGAGCCGTGCGCACATTAGCGCGCACCGAGACGTTCATGCCGATATAGCCCGCCGCGCCGGACAGAACGGCGCCGACCAGGTAGCCGAAGGCGACCGCCCAGCCGAGAAGGATGACGAGCAGCACGAAGATGCCGCCGCCGACCATCGCAATGGTCTTATATTGGCGGTTGAGATAGGCCTGTGCGCCTTCCGCCACCGCGCCGGAAATTTCCTGCATGCGCTGCGAGCCCGGATCGGCGGAGAGCAGCTCTTGAGATGTCTTTACGCCGTAGACGATGGACATCAGTCCGAAGACGATGGTTAGAAACAGAACCATATTGGCTTCGCCTTTACGTTCTTCGGCCGCGGATTGGCCGAGTTGTCGCGCCGCGAACGAATGTCGCGCAACGGAAAAAGGAATAGCGGCCGCGCCGAATGATTCGGGCGGGCGCTGGGGATTTCCGGGCGCTTTCTGCCAGAAACGGCGCCGCGCGGCAATGCCGTAGGGGCGGCGTATTTTCAGAAGTGTTGGAAGGACAATTTCTTGAAAAAGACCGGCTTTTTATGGGCGTCGCGGAAGAGCGACGGTTGCTCGCCCGCGATGATTTCGCCGATCCGGCTTGCGCCTGCCGGCGGCGCGCCCTCCGGAGCGGCCGTAAACAGGATTTCGTAGTCGTCTCCGCCGGTTATCGCCGTTTCAAACAGCGCGGGGTCAAGCGCGATCGCCTCACGCGCAGCTTCCGACAGTGGAATCAACGGCAGATCGATCACGGCGCCGACCCCGGACGCCCGCGCGAGCTTCGTGATATCGCCGGCCAGCCCGTCCGAAACGTCCATGGCTGCGGTGGCGTGGGCGGCAAGCCACGGGGCGAGATCGAGGCGCGGATGTGGCAGCAGATAACGGTCGATGAGATGGTCACGCGCGGCGCTGGAAAGACGCGCGGCGAACACGGGATCGCGCCGCAGCGCCAGGCCCAGCGCGGCGTCGCCAATGGGGCCGGAGATGAAGATCGCGTCGCCCGGCTTTGCGCCGCTGCGCGGAACGAAGCGCGGCGCGCGGCCGAGTGCGGTGATCGAGATCGTCAACGGCCCGGGCGTCGACGCGGTGTCGCCGCCGATAAGCGGCGCATTGTATGCATGCGCATCTTCAGCGAGCCCCCCGGCAAAAGCCGAGAGCCATTCATTGGTCCAGTCGTTCGGCAACGCCAATGACAACAGAAAGCCGACTGGCTCCGCGCCCTTGGCGGCTAGGTCCGAGAGACTAACGCGCAGCGCCTTTTTCGCGATCAGCGCCGGCGGATCGGCGGCATAATAATGCACGCCCGCGACAAGCATGTCGGTCGTGACGACAAGCGGCTCTCGCGCGGGCGCAAGAAGCGCCGCATCGTCCTTGAGGCCGAGCGCGGCCGGCCCCGCGATCGGGGCGAAGACGCGGGCGATGATTTCGTCTTCGGTATAGCGATGCGGCATGGCGTCGCCCTCGCGCTTCAAGACGCGAGCTTCGCTCGCTCCACTATCAACCCAACTCCTCCGTGCGCTCCTCACGCGCGATCTTATCGAGCACGGCGTTCACCATACCCGACTCCGTCGGCCCGAAAAACGCGCCGGCGACGTCGACATATTCCTTGATCGCGACACGGGCCGGAACATCCTTGCGCGCGCGGAGTTCATACGCTCCGGCGCGCAAGGCGGCGCGCATCACCGCCTCAAGCCTCTGCAACGGCCAGCCGCCGGCAAGCGCGCAGTCGATCTGCCGGTCGATCGCGACTTGATCGGTCAATACGCCTTGCAGCACGTCGCGAAAAAAGGAGAGCTCCGCCGGCTTATATTGCGCGCCCTCGATTTCGCGACCAATCCAATGGGATTCGAACTCGGCGAAAATTTCGTTGAGGCCCTTGCCGGCGACTTCCATCTGATAGAGCGCTTGCACAACAGCGAGACGCGCCGCGGAGCGTTGGTCGAGGCTCATGCCGCGCCTCGCTTGAGCCGCACAAGCGCGAGCGCCGCGCGAGCTGCGTCGGCGCCCTTGTCGCCTTGCTTGGGATCGGCGCGCACGATCGCCTGTTCATCGTTCTCCACTGTGAGGATTCCATTGCCGAGCGGCAGTCGGCGCGAGACCGAAAGATCGGTCAGCGCGCGCGCGCTTTCGTTCGCGACAAGCTCGAAATGATAGGTCTCGCCGCGAATGACGCAAGCGAGCGCGACGACGCCGTCGTAAGGCGCGCCTGAAGCCTCAGCCTCGTCGAGCGCGATCGCCGCCGCTGTCGCGATCTCGAGCGCGCCAGGAACTTCGATCACCGTCGCCTGCGCTTGCAGTCGCGTCAGCGCGTCAAGCGCGCCGTCACGCAGAAGCGCGACGATGTCGGCGTTGAATTTTGCCGCGACGACGAGAATGCGCGCGCCCGGAACGGGCGTAGCGTCAACGTCATCGGGTGAGAAACCTGCCATGCGAGAACTCCTTGCGTCGACACCGATACACGCAATTTGGCGCCACGACCACAGCAGCGTCATGGCCGGGCTTGTCCCGGCCATCCGTGTCGAGATGTGATGCCATGGATGCTTGCGATAGGCGCTGGCATGTCGCTGCGGTTGCATCTTTACGCTAGCACGCTTCGCTCAGCCTTGCCGCATAGCGCGCCATCAGGTCGACTTCGATATTGAGCGCGTCGCCTGCCTGACGGGCGCCGAAGGTCGTCACGGCGAGCGTATGCGGGATGAGCAGGATGGAGAAGCGGTTCTCCTCGACGTCGTTCACGGTCAGAGACACGCCGTCGAGCGCGACCGACCCTTTCCGCGCGACGAAACCCGAGAGTTCGTGCGGCGTCTCGATCCAAAAGCGCGCCATATCGTCAAAGCCATCGCGCGAGACGATGCGGGCAATCCCGTCGACATGGCCGGTGACGATATGGCCGCCGAGCTCGTCGCCGATCTTCAGGGCTCGTTCGAGATTGACGCGCGTTCCCGGCTTCCAGCTTCCCACGCTTGTCACCGCCAGCGTCTCCGCCGCCGCGTCGACATCAAAAATCGTGCGAGCGTCTTCGCGCCCGACGGCAACGACGGTGAGGCACGCGCCCGAACAAGCGATCGAGGCGCCGAGCACAATCCCTTCCGCGTCATAAGAGCAAGCGATGCGCAGCCGGCGCAATCCGCCGCGCGGTTCGACGGACGCAACCTCGCCAACATCGGTGACGATGCCGGTGAACATTAGTCGGCCTTCGCGTATCGGGTCATCGTGTCGGCGCCAAGCGCACGCGACTCGACGAGGCGATATCGCGCTTCGTCTTCGAGCGCGGCGCGCGCCACAGGCGTCAACGCCGGTCGGCCTTCGCGCCCCAGCGGCCTCACGCCCCTGTGCAGGATCACCTCGTCGGCAAGGCCGGCCGCAAGCAGGCTTTCCGCCACGCGCGGTCCGCCCTCGCTGAAGACTCGCGTGATCCCGCGATCGGCAAGAAGATGCAGCATCGCCTCGAGATCGAGCCGCTCGTCTCGCGTCATGACGCGCGCGACCTCGGCGCCTGTCGCATCCTCGAAGGCGCGCAGGGATTCGTCGCTCACTTGATCGCCGGCGATCACGAGCAGCGGCGTTTCGCGCGCGGTCGCAGCCAGGCGCGAGCGCGGCGATAGAGCCAGCTTCTCGTCGAGCACGATGCGCAACGGCTTGCATTCTTGAAGGCCTGGCAGACGCACCGTCATCAGCGGATCATCCTCGCGCGCCGTCCCGGCGCCGACCATGATCGCATCATGCAGCGAACGCTGCACATGGGTGAAGGCGTCGGCGATCGGGCCGGTAATGTGCAGGCGCGGATCATGCGCGGCGCCGGCGGCGTAACCGTCCGCCGTTTGCGCGAGTTTCAGCGTGATCATCGGACGACGGCGCGTGACGCGCAAAATATGCCCGAGATGGTCGGCGCGCGCCGCCGCAGCTTCTGGCCCGACGACAACTTCGATTCCCGCCTCGCGCAGGCGCGCATGGCCGTCGCCGGAAACCCGCGGGTCCGGGTCTTCCATGGCGGTGACGACGCGCGCAACGCCGCCGGCGATGATGGCGTCGACGCAGGGCGGCGTGGCCCCGTGATGCGCGCAGGGCTCCAGCGTCACATAAAGCGTCGCGCCACGCGCTGCTTCGCCTGCGGCGGCAAGCGCGATCGCCTCGGCGTGCGGGCGCCCGCCCCGCGCCGTCCAGCCGCGCGCGACGACAACGCCGTCGCGCACCACAAGCGCGCCGACGGCTGGGTTTGGCGCGGTGCGGCCCATATTGCGCCGGCCGAGCGCCAGCGCCGCCGCCATATAGGCGTCGTCAGTCGCGGTCTGCGGAAAGGACTCGTGGATCGTCATGCCTTGTCTGCGTCGTCTGCGGCCGGTGCAAAAGCCGCGCCGTCGCCGCCGCTCTCCAATTCGTCGATCACGGCAGAGAAATCGCTGACCTCGCGAAAGTCGCGGTAGACCGAGGCGAAGCGCACGTATGCGACGGCGTCGAGCGAGCGCAGACCCTCTATGACCAATTCGCCGATGCGCTGGCTCTCGACCTCGGCCTCGCCGAGACTCTCGAGCTGGCGGACGATGCCGGAGATCATCTGCTCAACCCGTTCCGGCTCGACCGGGCGCTTGCGCAAGGCGATCTCCACCGAGCGCATGAGCTTGTCGCGATCGAAAGGCGCGCGGCGTCCCGATTTCTTGACGACAATGATCTCACGCAACTGCACGCGCTCGAAGGTCGTGAAACGGCCGCCGCAGGTCGAACAGACCCGGCGACGGCGGATGCAGGACGAGTCCTCCGCCGGGCGCGAGTCCTTCACCTGCGTGTCGGAGGAGCCGCAATAAGGACAGCGCATGTCGGGCGCCTTTCCCCTGTCCCGCTTGCGGGAGAGGGTGGCCCCGCGAAAGCGGGGTCGTGGTGAGGGCTTATCACGGTTCGCGCGACAGAGAGAACCCTCATCCGTCGCGCCTTCGGCATGATACCTTCTCCCGCAAGCGAGAGAAGGAAGCGCCATGTTGTCAATAAATCGGGAACTTCGCGGTCAGCGCGTGAACTTTCTCCTTCACCGCAGCTTCCGTCGCGGCGTTGCCTTCTTCGCCCTTCGACGAAAGGCCATCCAGCACCTCGACGATCATGGCGCCGACCTGCTTGAACTCCTCAGCGCCGAAGCCGCGTGAGGTCGCCGCCGGCGAGCCGAGGCGGATGCCGGAGGTGACGAAAGGCTTCTCAGGGTCAAAGGGAATGCCGTTCTTATTGCAGGTGATATGCGCGCGACCGAGCGACGCCTCCGCCGCCTTGCCGGTGATCTTCTTCGGCCGCAGATCGACGAGCATCAAATGATTGTCGGTGCCGCCCGAAACGATGGCGAAACCCGCGTCGACCAATGTCTTGGCGAGCGTCTGCGCATTGTCCTTGACCCGCTGCTGATAGGCTTTGAATTCGGCCGTCAGCGCCTCGCCGAAGGCGACGGCCTTGCCGGCGATGACATGCATCAGCGGACCGCCCTGGAGGCCGGGGAACACCGCCGAATTGATCTTCTTGGCGATGTCTTCGTCGTTCGTGAGCACCATGCCGCCGCGCGGGCCGCGCAACGTCTTATGCGTCGTCGTGGTCACGATATGGGCGTGCGGCAACGGCGATGGATGAAGCCCCGCGGCGACGAGGCCGGCGAAATGCGCCATGTCGACCATGAAGTATGCGCCGACGCTGTCGGCGATCTTGCGGAACGCCTCGAAATCCCAGATGCGCGAATAGCCCGAGCCGCCGGCGATGATGAGCTTTGGCTTATGCTCCTTGGCGAGCGCGGCGACCTGATCCATGTCGATGCGCTGATCGTCCTTGCGCACGGTGTAGCTCACCGGCTTGAACCAACGGCCGGAGACGTTCACGGGCGAGCCATGCGTGAGATGGCCGCCAGCGGCGAGGTCGAGGCCCATGAAAACATCGCCCGGCTGCAGCAGAGCGAGGAAAACGGCCTGATTGGCTTGCGAGCCGGAATTGGGCTGCACATTGGCGAAGCCGCAGGCGAATAGCTTCTTGGCGCGGTCGATCGCCAAATTCTCGGCGATATCGACGAACTGGCAACCGCCGTAATAGCGCTTGCCCGGATAGCCCTCGGCATATTTGTTGGTGAGAACCGAGCCCTGCGCCTCCAGCACCGCCTTGGAAACAATGTTCTCCGACGCGATCAGCTCGATCTCGTGCCTCTGGCGGCCGAGTTCGAGTTCGATCGCCTTGGCGAGTTCCGGATCGGAAGCGCTAAGGGAGGCGGTGAAGAAACCGGACTGGCTCATGGAATGGACCTCTGGTGCCTAAAGGCGCGGTTTGAAAAGCAAAAACCGGCTTCCCGGTCTCAATCGGCGAAGCCGGCCCTCAAGACGCGCATAGTGAGACGGGTCGCTTATCACGGCTAAAGCGCCGCGAAAAGAGCGGCGGAACGCGCAAATCGACGCGTGTGCGCGGTTCCTCCGACCTGCCGTCTGATGGCGACGCCATAATTTCGCTTCAAACGACCGTTTGAATTTCAATCTGTCGTTTGAAGAGGAGCCTTCGCCATGCGAGACAGGCTGGAAGATAGAATAGTCGCCGTCGGCGCAAGGTCGCGCAGAATCCTGATCGATGCGGCGGCCTTTTTCATTTCGACATCGCTGCTCGCCTTCGTCCCACAGGACTGGAAGGTCGACGGATTCACTCCGTCCCAGGAGTTTGCATCCAAGACCGATCCCGTTAGCGGCAAATTCCTCGACCGGGTCGAAACGCCCCGCGCGAATCTCTCTACCTTCGAGGAGAGAAGAATTGCGCCGATAATGGCGAATTTCGTAGCTCAGCCAAGTCTTGGGGTCATGTCCGACATGCCGAAGGAAGTGGCGAATAAGGACATAGCCAATAATGAGCGGGCGGCCGAGAAGCCGACGGCGACCGTCGCCAGGCCGACAAAGGCCGTCGCCTCAAAGAAGCAAGAACGCGTTTCTGAAACCAGGAGCCTGATCGAGGCGACGCCCTCGAAGCCTGCGAAGGCGACTCCCGATGCGCCTGCTTCCATCCAAGAAACACAGCAGAAGCCCGAAGACTCGGAACAGAATTTCTTGGCGAAACTTAATCCAACCAGCCTTGCCTCGAAACTGCCATCCGTCGGGCAAAAAGCGTTGAATAGCGCGGCCGCGCTCGGCGGCGCGCTTTCGGATTGGGTCGGCGCTTACAGTTTTCTGAGGTAAGCGCGTGAGCAATCTGGAGCAGACGCGCGCAATGTCGCGTTCGACGGAAGTCACGCGCGCGGCGCTTATCAAGGCGGCGACGGCGGTGTTCGCGGAATATGGATATGAGGGCGGCTCCGTGCGCCTCATCACCCAAAGGGCCTTGGCCAATCAAGCGGCCGTCAATTATCACTTCGGCGGCAAGGAGGGGCTCTATCGCGAAGTGCTGCTCGCTGCGACTGAAGCCTGTGAGCAAAACAGCTTCCTGAGCGCCGAAGAGCTCGATGCGCTCTCGCCCGACGAGGCGTTGCGGCGCTATCTGCATCAGTTCCTTCTGCCGCTCGTCAAGCGCGACCGCATCAGCCTCTATTTGCGCATATTCGCCTGGGAAAGCGTCCGGCCGAGCGAAGTATTCCGCGCCTTCATCGCGACGTCGCCGCCGCGCATCTTTCGCTTGGCGGAACGCGTCGTCCGGCGCTTCTTTCCACAAAACGCCTCGGCCGAGACGGTGTCTTTCGCGACG
>CAZCJY010000042.1:13572-14674 GCA_964498975.1 uncultured Methylocystis sp. | reverse complement strand
CGGCGGCGCCGGTCGTCCTGCTCCTGTCGGGGCGCGGCGGCGAGGCGCTCGTCGTCGCCGTCATGGCCGCGATCCTGTGGCGCAAGCACCGCGACAATATCGCGCGTCTGCGCGCCGGGACCGAGACGCGCATAGGGCAAAAAACGTGACGGGGCCGCAGGCGCAGGGGGGCCGGTTGAGCGACGAGCAACTCGTCGACTGGCTTCGCCTCATTCGCAGCGAAAACATCGGGCCGCGTACCTTTCGGCAACTCGTCAATCGTTTCGGCGGCGCAGGCGCGGCGTTGGACGCGCTGCCTGCGCTCGCCGCCCGCTCCTTGCGCGGACGCGCCATCAGAATTGCGACGCGCGACGAAGCATTGCGCGAGATCGAGGCGGCCAGCGCGTTTGGCGTGCGCTTCGCCACGACGAACGATCCCGACTATCCGCGGTTGCTGCGCGAGATCGCCGACGCGCCGCCCCTGGTCGCATTACGCGGCGCGTCCTGGGCCGCCCAGCGGGATGGCGTCGCGATTGTCGGTTCGCGGAACGCCTCCGCATCCGGCCTCGCCTTCGCCGAGCGGATTGCGCGCAGCCTCGCGCTCGAAAACTATGTCGTCGTTTCCGGATTGGCGCGCGGCATCGACGCCGTCGCGCATCGCGCCACGCTCGAAACCGGAACGATCGCGGTGCTCGCGGGCGGCCATGCTCGTCCGTATCCCGCAGAGCACGCGCGGCTTGTCGAAGAAATCGCCGAACGCGGCCTCCTTATTTCCGAAATGCCGATCGAATGGGAGCCGCGCGGCCGCGATTTTCCGCGTCGTAACCGCATTATCTCGGGAATCAGCCGCGCGACGATCGTGGTGGAGGCCGCGCGGCGTTCCGGCTCCCTCATCACGGCGCGTTTCGCCAATGAGCAGGGCCGAGAGGTTTTCGCCGTGCCCGGCTCGCCGCTCGATCCCCGCGCGGAGGGAACCAATGATCTCATCCGCCAGGGCGCGACGCTTTGCGCGCGGCCGGAGGACGTAATTTCGACGCTCGCGGAAAACGCCGGCGCGCCGTCGCGCAAAAATCTCTTCGACGAGGGTGTGACGGAAGAGGAGAATCTGATCGACGAACTCGAT
>CAZCJY010000042.1:10962-13562 GCA_964498975.1 uncultured Methylocystis sp. | reverse complement strand
AACTCGATCTTTTTTCCGCCGCCGACGGATTCGCCTTCGCGGAGCGGACACGGACGGAGGATTTCGCCGCGTCCGCGCCGCCATTGGAGGATGGCGACGCGCAGGCTCAGAACCCGAATGAGGAGCCGCCGCCCCGCGATCCGCGTGAGATCGTCGTTTCGCTACTTGGCCCGGCGCCGATCGCGGTCGACGAGCTGATCCGTGTCGCGCGATTGACGGCGCGCGAGGTGCAGGGCGTGTTGGTCGAGCTCGACATAGAGGGCCGCCTTCAACGCCACGGCGCCAACAGCGTTTCCCTCGTTTACAATCAAAAGTTGTGATTTAGGCGGAACGATCGATGGCGTAGCCGCCGAGTTCGCGCGCGCGCATATCCGCTTCGACCCTCGCCAGATTGAGGAAATAGCAGAGCATTGGCATATCGCAGCCGTTCGCGAGCTTCGACAATTCATCCGACATATCAGCGATATATGCGGCTATGGAGGCGGCCTCCTGAGTCGCCTGCGCTTGCTCGGCGGCCAATCCGGCCTTTTTGCTTGAAATTGGTCGGCGAATGTCCGGCCGGGCCATCCTAAAGGTCTCCGCGATAACGTTAAGGCCAGCATGAATCAGTTAAGCATCAGAGTTACAATCATTTTTTGGCATCGCCCCCTTTCTCTGTCAAGAACAAAATACCATCATAAGTTGTAAACTCTCGACGAGTCACGCCAGTCGCTTCAGCCGGTCGAGCGCGCCCTGCAAAATATAGGCGGCGGCCATGCGGTCCACGACTTCGGCGCGCCTGCTGCGCGAAGCGTCCTGCGCGATGAGTTCGCGCGTGACGGCGGCGGTCGACAGGCGTTCGTCCCAAAAGGCGAAGGGCAGGGGCGAGAGCTTGTTCAGACTGCGCATGAATGCGCGGGTGGCCTGCGCGCGCGGTCCTTGCGAGCCGTCCATGTTCAGCGGCAGCCCGACGATCAGCGCGCAGACTTCGAAGTCCTTGGCGCGCTTGATAAGCGACTCGGCGTCCTGAGTAAATTTTACCCGCTTGATCGTATCGAGCGGCGAGGCGAGTCGCCGCTCGACGTCAGATAACGCAAGGCCGATGGTCTTCGTTCCGAGGTCGAGCCCCATGAGGCGGCCCTTCTTCGGCAGGCAGGCCGCAAGCTCTTCGAGAGTCGTCTCGCCCAAAGTCATCGCGTTGCGCTAACACGCCCGCGGGATCGGACAAACTGCGCTTCCGAAGCGCAGAACGACTTGATCGACGCCGCGACCGCGCTACCTCACTAACTGTCCGGCTTCGTTGGCGTTTTTTGCGGCGACCCTGGACCCTGATGGAGCGCCGATTTTTTAAAATTTCGAGGGGCGTTCCGATTTTTGGCTCTCTCAATCGGAGAGTAAAGGAGGTTGAAAATGAACATTCGGATGAGATTGCCCTTGATTGGGGCGCTGTTTGGCGGCGCTGCGCTGCTTTTGAGTTCAAACGCAGCTTTTGCAGGACCCTCCAGCCTTCCCGGGAGCGAAGCTCTTGCCGGCGCTTGCGCGCCGATCGTGACCGAGGCTCGGCTCGGCTGGCATTGTCATCTGCACCGTCATTGCGTCAGATGGGTCTGGCACCGGCACTGGTGGCATGGCCGCTGGGTATTGCATCGCCATTGCGTGCGATGGCGCGTGCACAAGCATTGCCATTGGGGCGGGCATCACTGACCGCATTTCGACGAATAGGCCGCGTTCCGCTTGTCCGATCTGCGGCGAGCGGGGCGCGGCGCCTTGAGAATTCTGTTCTTTCTCCGGTTTTCCGCCCGCGAACCGCTCCGCCTCATTGCGCCGTGACAGGCCAGGCGCTATAGCGCCGGTCGAGACAATTCATGCGGAGCCCTAGATGTCCGTTGATTCCGCGACCGTCCGCCGGATCGCCCATCTCTCGCGCATCGCCATCGAGGACAGCGAGGTTGAGCGCCTTCGCGGCGAACTCAATGCGATTCTCGCTTTCGTCGAGACGCTGAGCGCCGTCGATGTCGAGGGCGTCGAGCCGCTCACTTCGGCGTTGCCGATGCAGATGAAGAAGCGCGCCGATGTCGTCACGGAGGGCGGAATTGTCGAAGACATTCTCACCAACGCCCCTGTGCGCGAAGATCATTATTTCGTCGTGCCCAAGGTGATCGAATAGCGCTTGTCGTCATAGTCGCTCATTCGCGCCGACCGCTGGCAATATATAAAGAGACAAATGTCCGATCCCACCCATCTCTCTCTCGCCGAGGCGCGCGACGCGCTGAAATCGAAAAAGCTCTCGGCGGTCGAGCTGACGAAAGCGCATGTCGAGGCGATCGAGAAGGCGCGCGCGCTCAATTGCTTCATCACCGAGACGCCGGACCTCGCGCTGGCGCAAGCAAAGGAGAGCGACGCGCGCATAGCGCGCGGCGAAGCGCGCCCGCTTGAAGGCCTGCCGCTCGGCATCAAGGATCTTTACTGCTCCAAAGGCGTGCGCACGACGGCGGCGAGCCGAATTCTCGACGACTTCACGCCGACTTATGAATCGACGGTTTCGGGCAATCTGCTGCGCGACGGCGTGGTGACGCTCGGCAAGCTCAATCTCGACGAATTCGCCATGGGCTCTTCCAATG
>CAZCJY010000042.1:0-10952 GCA_964498975.1 uncultured Methylocystis sp. | reverse complement strand
TCTTTGTCTTGGCGCCACGGCGACGGACACGGGCGGCTCGATACGTCAGCCTGCGGCCTTCACGGGAACCGTGGGCATCAAGCCCACATATGGGCGTTGTTCGCGCTGGGGCATTGTCGCCTTCGCCTCGTCGCTCGATCAGGCGGGGCCGATCGCGCGGACGGTTCGCGACGCCGCGATCATGCTGCGCTCGATGGCCGGCCATGATCCGAAAGACACGACGAGCGTCGACGCGCCGGTGCCGAACTACGAGGCCGCGGTCGGCGCGTCGGTGAAAGGCCGCCGCATCGGCGTGCCGAAGGAATATCGCATCGACGGGATGTCGGCGGAGATCGCCGCTTTCTGGGATCAAGGCGTCGCCTGGCTGAAGGACGCCGGCGCCGAGATCGTCGAAATTTCCTTGCCGCATACGCGCTATGCGCTGCCGACCTATTACATCATCGCGCCCGCCGAGGCGTCATCCAATCTCGCGCGCTACGATGGCGTGCGCTACGGATGCCGCGAGCCGGGCCGCGACATCACCGACATGTATGAAAAGACGCGCGCCAGGGGCTTTGGCCCAGAGGTGCGCCGCCGCATCATGATCGGCACCTATGTGCTTTCGGCCGGTTATTACGACGCCTATTACGTGCGCGCGCAGAAAGTGCGCAGTCTCATCAAGCGCGATTTCGACGAAGCCTTCGCCGCCGGCGTCGACGCGGTGTTGACGCCGGCGACGCCCTCCACCGCCTTCGCGCAAGGAGAAAAAGGCGCGGCCGATCCGGTGGAGATGTATCTCAACGACGTCTTCACCGTGACGGTGAACATGGCTGGCCTGCCCGGCGTCGCCGTCCCTGGCGGGCTTGCGGCGAACGGCCTGCCGCTTGGCTTGCAGCTCATCGGCAGGGCGTTCGACGAAGAGACGCTGTTTTCGCTCGCGGGGGCGATCGAGCAGGCGGCGCCGAAGATCGATTTTCCACAACCGTGGTGGCGTGAGGCGCCGCGATGACGACGCCCGACGCCGACAAGGACGCGGCCGAACGCAAGCAGCAAGCGCTGCAGGACGAAATGTCCGATGTGCGACGCGTGATCGACGAACTGGACGAAGAGCTTGTCGCTCTGCTGGCGAAGCGTCAGCGCCAGATCGAGCGCGCCGCGAATGTCAAACCCGCGCTCGGCATGCCGGCCAATGTGCCGGAGCGCGTCGACGAAGTGCTGGGGCATGTGCTCGGCGCGGCGCGGCGCGAGGGGCTTTCTGTCGAGGTGGCGATGAATTTGTGGCGCGCGCTGATCGACTGGTCCATTCAATATGAAGAGCGGCTGATGGGCGATCGCGCGCCCAAAGGCGACTCTCAATCGTCGTCGGACGGCGGCGCGAGCTCCTGATCAGCTTGCCGCGGGACGCGCTTGATGCGCACGAAGCCGTTGCGGATCGACCATCGCAGCATCCGTCGCGAGAGGCGGCCGGCTCCAGGAATGTTGGGCGCCAAGATCGCAAGGCCGAGCGGCGCCATCCAGATTCCGAGGACGGGCAGAAAGGCGAACACGGTGCCGCCCAGCACCAGGGCCACGCCGACCGGCACGCTCACATAGGAAGGCGCGGCGCGCATGCGCGCGACCCAGCCGCGATTGCCGTTTCTCGCCATGTCGCGCGACCCCCGTCTTACGCCGCCGCGCGGCCGTTCCGCTCGCGCGCGCTCTAGTTTATATCTGACGAAACGGTTCAGCGGTATCGAGGATAAAATGGCGTCGCAAGCGGCTCTCTCCAAGTTAATCAAAGGCGCGACGGGCGACTGGGAGGTCGTCATCGGCATGGAAATCCACGCGCAGGTGACGAGCAACGCCAAGCTTTTCTCGGGCGCCTCGGCGGAGTATGGCGGCGCGCCGAACAATCACGTTTCGCTCGTCGACGCCGCCATGCCTGGCATGCTGCCGGTCATCAATGAGGAATGCGTCAAGCAGGCGATCCGCACCGGCCTCGGGCTCGAGGCGCAGATCAATCTGCGCTCGGTCTTCGACCGCAAGAATTACTTCTATCCCGATTTGCCGCAGGGATATCAGATATCGCAGTACAAGCACCCGATCGTCGGCGAAGGCGTCGTGATCGTCGACGTATCGCCTGCCGAGCGCATCATGGTCGGGATCGAACGCCTGCATCTCGAACAGGACGCCGGCAAGTCGCTGCACGATCTGTCGGCGACCGAAAGCCACGTCGATCTCAACCGCAGCGGCGTCGCGCTGATGGAGATTGTCTCAAAGCCGGACATGCGCTCCGCCGAAGAGGCGCGCGCCTATGTCTCGAAACTGCGCACCATCCTGCGCTACATCGGCTCCTGCGACGGCAATATGGAACAGGGGTCGCTGCGCGCCGACGTCAACGTCTCCGTGCGCCGGCCTGGCGAAGGTCTCGGCACGCGTTGCGAAATCAAGAACGTCAACTCGATCCGCTTCATTGGTCAGGCCATCGAAGTCGAGGCGCGTCGCCAGATCGGCATTCTCGAAGACGGCGGGAAGATCGACCAGGAGACGCGGCTCTTCGATCCCGGCAAGAGTGAAACGCGCTCCATGCGCTCGAAGGAAGAAGCGCACGATTATCGCTATTTCCCTGATCCAGATCTGCTGCCGCTGGAATTCGATCAGGCCTATGTCGACGCGCTGAAGGCGCAGCTCCCAGAGTTGCCGGACGCCAAGCGCGCGCGCTTCATCGAGCAATACGGCCTGCCGCCCTATGACGCCGGCGTATTGGTGATGGAGCGCGCTTCCGCCGACTTCTTCGAGGAGACCGCCAAGGGCCGCGACGCTAAGCTCGCGGCCAATTGGGTGATTAACGAGCTGTTCGGCCGCCTCAACAAGGAAGGGCTCGACGTGACGCGCTCGCCGGTCTCGGCGCAGGCGCTCGGCGCGATCATCGATCTCATCTCCGAGAATGTCATCTCCGGCAAGATCGCCAAGGATCTCTTCGAGATCGTTTGGAGCGAAGGCGGCGACCCGAAAGAGATCGTCGAGACGCGGGGGATGAAGCAGGTGACGGACACGAGCGCGATCGAAGCCGCGGTCGACGCCGTCATCGCCGCCAATCCCGACAAGGTCGAGCAGGCCAAGGCGAAGCCGACCATGCTCGGATGGTTCGTCGGCCAGGTGATGAAGCAGACGGGCGGCAAGGCGAACCCACAAGCGGTGAACGACCTGCTGAAGCGCAAATTGGGCGTCTGAAGACGCCGTCGCCTCGCGAAAACGAATCACTTTGCAACGCGCGTTGCGCGATTTTTCTCCAAATGGGAGGGCGGCGGCGCCGATTTTTTCTTTCTCGGGGTCGCTGACCACAATTTTTTTTTATGCCTCCGGCGCGCAACAATGCGCTCGTCGAAAGGCGGGCGAGAACCGCTCAGCATATGTCGCGAAGATCGAGTCAAACGTCGTTGCGCGCATTGCGTCGTTGCCGCGCGCATTGGTGATCGATCGGGCGTCGATGTTTAATGAAAGTTGCGCGCGGCGGTTGTCGCGGCGTCTCGACGCGGTTTTCAGATACTAAAATAAATCAAATAATTGAAAGTCATTTGCTCGGGTTCGAGCGATGCGCGCCGGCGCATCTTGCGCCAACGCTTGAAGCATATCTTTGCGTAGTTCCGCGCGCGATGAATCGAAAAAAGCAACGCAAGGCGCAAGCGCGTCGCGATAATGTTTGCGCCGCGTCTTCGAAGGAGCTCGACGATCGTTTTGTTTGTCGAAAGAGAGCGCTCAACATGGCTCGTCATGCGTTGCGACGATCACTTCTGCGCACACAGCACTTGAACGACTGCTTAACCGCGTTACGCTATTTGAGCGTATTGTCGGTCGACCATAGTTCCGGCAATTCGGATCCAAGGGGACTTAATATGGCGAAAGCTACAATGAAGCGTAAGCCGGCCAAGAAGGCTGCGGCGAAAAAGGGTGCGCGTAAGACCGCGAGGAAGGCTGCGACGAAGAAGTCGACGGCCAAGAAATCCGCCCGCAAGGCTACGCGCAAATCCGCTGCGAAGAAGACGGCCCGCAAGGGCGTCCGCAAGGCGGCGACGAAAAAGCGGGCCGGCGCCAAGAAGGCCGGCGCCAAGAAAGGCGCGCGCAAGGCTTCTGCGAAGAAGCGCGCGCCGCGAAAGGCCAAGCCAACTCCACCGGCCACTCCTGCGGTCGGCCTAGGCTAAATCGAGGTGTTTCGCTACGCGTGACCGAAGGGTTCCGCGCCGCGAGCTTCTCGCGCAAATCATCGCCCGGGGAGAGCGTCGTTTCGACGCTCCCTCGGGTGATAATTTTTTGGAACGGGCGCTTAGAATTTCTCCATTGACGAAATCTTGTCGCCGAACCAACGCCCGCTTTGGCCGAAAATGCTTCAGCGCGTCAGGCAATCGGTGGCGAAGTCGCGCCACATCGGCAGGCCGCTGTTAGATTCGCGCTTCATCTTGTCCCATTCCTCGGCGCAGGCGCGCATTTTATCGCGCGGCGCGCGTGGGAGCGAAGGCGGCGGTTGCGACGTGTCGACCGGCGCCGACATATTCGGCGGGACGGGCGCGACGGCGGCCGGCGTCGCTTTCGGCGCCGACGTCGGCGCGTGGACGGTAGCGCCTGCGGGTTGTTGCGGCGAGGCAGGGCGCCGCGGCGGCGTCGGCTTCTGCTTCTGCTGGTCCGGCGCGGGGGTTGGCGCCGACTGTCTCTGCTTTAGTTGTGCAGGCGCGGCGCGGTTCGGCGGAGTTGGCGTTGTCGCCGCGGGTTGGCCCTGCGCAAGCGAAGCGCCGAAAGCCGCCATGGCGCAGATCGCCGCCGCCGCGCCCTTGCGTAGCCGGGTGAAGGATGAGTTGCGCGCGCTGGTCTGCAATGTCTGTCCTCGCGCGAGCGCAATTGCCGTGCACTCATCTATAACCTGAAGTCCGCCGGCGTCGAAAGGCTGACATTGCCGGCGCGCCGCCATTGACGGCGCGCCCGCGCATGTTAGAGCGTCGAGCGGATTGGAGAGGTCATGACCGAACCAGAAAAGCCCGTCGCCGCGGCGACCCGATTGAGCATGATCCAGCGTCCGCGTCGCAATCGCAAAAGCGATTGGGCGCGCCGCCTCATGCGCGAGACGGCGCTGGACGTCTCCGATCTCATCTGGCCGGTCTTCCTCATCGACGGCGAGAATCGCCGCGAGCCGGTCGCCTCGATGCCCGGGGTGTACCGATACTCGATCGACGCGGCGACGCAGGCGATCGCGCAGGCCGCCGCCCTCGGCGTGCCGGCCGTCGCGCTCTTCCCCAATACCGATCCGCGTTTACGCGACGAGCGCGCCAGCGCCGCGCTCGACCCCGACAATCTCGTCTGCCGCGCCTGCCGCGCGATCAAGGCCGCCGTTCCTGAGATCGGCCTCATCACCGATGTCGCGCTCGATCCTTATACCAGCCACGGCCATGACGGCCTTCTCGTCGGCGAGGAAATCGTCAATGACGAAACTGTCGCCATACTGGCGCGGCAGGCGGTGACTCAAGCGCGCGCCGGCGCCGACGTCATCGCGCCCTCCGACATGATGGACGGTCGTGTCGGCGTCATTCGCGCAGCGCTCGACGCCGAGGGCTTCGAAAATGTCCAGATCATGAGCTATGCGGCGAAATACGCCTCGGCCTTCTATGGTCCGTTCCGCGACGCCATCGGCACCAATAAGACGCTGAAAGGCGACAAGCGCACCTATCAGATGGACCCGGCCAATTCGGACGAGGCGCTGCGCGAAGTCGCGCTCGATCTTGAACAGGGCGCGGACATGGTGATGGTGAAGCCGGGCATGCCCTATCTCGACGTGATCCGCCGCGTCGTCGACGCCTTCCATGCGCCGACTTTCGCCTATCAGGTGTCTGGCGAATACGCGATGCTCATGGCCGCCGCGCAGAATGGTTGGATCGACGGCGAGCGCGCCATGATGGAGAGCCTGCTCGCTTTCAAGCGGGCGGGCGCCTCTGGCGTGCTCACCTATTTCGCCGTCCGGGCGGCGGAGCTCTTGCGCCCGCAAGAGTGACGCGCGCCCAGCGGCTCTCTTTCTGCGCAGGAAGAAAGTTCAGGCTGCGTCGCGAAGGCTGCGGACGCGGTCGTGATTTTCCTTCACGCCCTGATATTGACGCTGGACGATGGTCCTGATTTCCGGCGGCATGGGCTGGGCGATCGCATGCTCGTAAGCTTCCTTCGCCGCGTCTTCGCCACGCTCCACTTCTTCAAGCACGGCGCGTTCAGTCCGATCCGTCAGCGTCGCCTTCAAATTGGTCCAGGCGCGATGCACCGCGCCAGTGACTGATCCGCTTTCGGAGGTCTCGCCGCCCAAGCTGACGATTTTGGATTCGAGCTCCCGCGCTCCTTCCGCGCAGCGCGCAGCGGCCGAACGGAATATAGCCTTCAGCTGGGGGTCTTGGACATCTTCGGCAGCGGCCAGGAATCCTTTTTCGCCGTCGCGGCTGATCTCCGCAAGGTCATTCAGGGTCTCGATGACTTCAGAATTTTCCATAGTCTCTCTCCTGAGACGCGACACGCGCCAGACCCCTCTAACCGGACGCGCTCGCTTTTGTTCCTTAGCAGGGAAGGAGAGTCAGGCCTCTCGCGAGGCGTCGCTGCGGGGTGGACAAAGGCCCGAAGGCGTGGTTTGCCTGTCGCCGCCGTAGCTTCTGCTTGCAGATGCCGCGGCCTGTCTTCAGACCTTCTCAGGCCTCGCTAAAGATATGATTCGACGCGCTATCGCTCTCGCCGCCTTGTCGAGCGCCCTGCTGGCCTCGCCGGCTCGCGCCGACTTTCGTCTGTGCAACAACACCGGCGCGCGGGTCAGCGTAGCGATCGCTTACACCGACGGCCGCAACTGGCTGTCGGAAGGGTGGTGGAACCTGCGGCCGACCATTTGCGAAACGCTTCTGCGCGGGCCGCTCGCGGCGCAGTACTATTATGTTTATGCGATGGACGAGCGTGGCGGAGAATGGAAGGGCAAGGCGTTCATGTGCACGCGCGACCGGGAGTTCCGCATCGACGGGCGCGAGGACTGTTTCGCCCGCGGCTTCGATCGCACCGGCTTCTTCGAGATCGACACGGGGCGCGACGCGAAGAGCTGGACCGTGCAGCTTACAGACCCAAATGCAGCCCCGCCGCAATAGCCAGTCTAAGAACGGATTTGGATCAGTCATGAGAAGGTCTCGCCGCGTAAAGATCATCGCCACGCTTGGTCCGGCGACGGTCGACAAGGCCGTCATCGCTGGACTCGCGCGCGCCGGCGCCGATGTGTTCCGGATCAATATGAGCCACACGGATCACGCCGGCCTCGCCAGCTATGTTCGAATGATCCGCGAAATCGAGATGGACATGTCGCGTGCGATCGGCGTGCTCGTCGATCTGCAGGGACCCAAGCTGCGCATCGGCGCCTTTGAGGAAGGCTCGGTGCATCTGCGTAAGGGCGATGTCTTTGTTTTCGACAGCGATCCCAAGCCCGGCGACGCCACCCGTGTGCGTTTGCCGCATCCCGAGATCCTGGCCGCGCTGAAGGTCAATGATTCGATCCTCATCGACGACGGCCGCGTGCGGCTGCATGTCGTTGAAACGTCTCCCCAGCGCGCGCATGCCGTGGTCGATGTCGCGGGGCGGCTCTCGAACCGCAAGGGCGTGAGCTTGCCCGACACGGAAATCCCCATCACCTCGATGACCAGCAAGGATCGCGCGGACCTTGACGCTGCGCTCAAGGAAGGCGTCGATTGGGTGGCGATCTCCTTCGTCCAGCGTCCCGAGGACGTGATCGAAGTGAAGCAAATCACGCAGGGCCGTGCGTTGGTGATGGCCAAGATCGAAAAGCCGCAGGCGATCCACCGGCTCGAAGAGGTGATCGAGGTCTCCGACGCGCTCATGGTCGCGCGCGGCGATCTTGGCGTCGAAGTGCCGTTGGAGCGCGTGCCCGGTCTGCAGAAACGCATCAATCGTTCCGCGCGCCGGCTCGGCAAGCCGGTCGTCATCGCGACGCAAATGCTGGAGTCGATGATTCTCTCGCCCTTGCCGACGCGCGCGGAGGTTTCCGATGTCGCCACCGCCGTGTTCGAGGGCGCGGACGCCGTCATGCTCTCGGCGGAAAGCGCGGCGGGGCAATATCCGCAGGACGCCGTGGCGACCATGAGCCGCATCGCGGAAGAGGTCGAGACCGACACGATTTATCGCTCGATCATCAACGCCCAGCGCGGCGAATTGCCGAATCCCACCTCCGCCGACGCCATTGCGGTGGCGGCGCGCGATGTGGCGCAGACGCTGCATTGCAAGGCGATCATCGCCTGGACGTCGTCCGGCTCGACGGCGTTGCGCATCGCCCGCGAACGCCCGCAGTCGCCGATCCTCGCGCTCACGCCCAAACGCGATACGGCGCGACGCCTCGCCCTGGTTTGGGGCGTGCACGCGTTGGAGACGCGCGACGCGACGGATATTGAAGATATGGTGGGCCGCGCCTGCGAATATTCACAGAGCGAAGGGTTCGGCGAGCCAGGCGACCGCGTCATCATCGTCGCGGGAATGCCTTTCGGCACGCCGGGCGCGACCAACATGATGCGCATCGCGCATCTTGGCGAGGCGCAGTGACGAGCGTTCAGCGGCCAATTTAGCGGAGAGAGCGCAGCCGCGGCCGTGGGCCGCGACTGCGTCGATTGGCGTGATCCTACTCCGCCAACTGCAACTGGTCGGCGGAGGATTTGCCGCTACGCTTGTCGGCGACCATCTCGTAGGACACTTTCTGTCCTTCGGCGAGACCGCTCAATCCAGCGCGCTCAACGGCGCTGATATGCACGAAGACGTCGGGGCCGCCAGAATCCGGCTGAATGAAGCCGAAACCCTTTTGCGCGTTGAACCATTTAACGGTGCCAGTCGGCATGGCGTATCCTTTCGCAAATGCGCCTTCGGGACGCTGCAGGAGCGCCGCGTCCCTTCTCAATCGAAGTTTTGGGGAATGTCAGGCGCCGCGCGTCTTGAGACGAGAGAGCAAGATCGTTCGGCCGAAACTCGATAGCGCTATTATAAGGAGGGAAGGCCGCAAAATACACCCGATGAGGCCGAATTTTTCATCAAGGCGGAGCGCGCCATTCCATCATGATCGTCTCTCGCCCCGAGAGGGTGTTGGCGCCGCGGCCGATCCGCGCAAAGCCGTCGCGCTCGTAGAAGCGGATGGCGCGCGCGTTGTCGGCGTTGACGTCGAGACGGACGAGGCGCGGCGAGACGTTGCGCGCGGCCGCAAGGAGCGCCGCGCCCGCGCCGGAGCCGAAATGCTGTGGGGCGACGCAAATCTGATCGAGCCAGCCGTTCGCGGGATCGACGACGACGAAGCCGGCGAGGGCCGGCGTCTGGTCAAAAAGCAAGAGCGTGACCGCACCCCGCGCCTCCAGCGCGACGACATGGCGCATAAGCCAGTCGCGGCGCGCGTCGAAGTCGATCTCGGGATAGGTCGCGCGCCACGCGGACACCCAGAGCTCGAGGATTACCGGCCAGTCGTCGTCGACGCGCCTGCGTAAATTCGCCGTCGCATGCGGGGGCAGGGCGTTCACGCCTTCCTCATTATGTCGAGCAGTTGGCGATGGATCGTCTCATTGCCGGCGCAAATCTCTCCCTTCGAAAGCATGTCTCCCCCGCCGGAAAGATCGGTGACGAATCCTCCGGCCTCGCGCACGAGCACGACGCCGGCGGCGACGTCCCAGGAGTTTATGCCACGTTCCCAATAGCCGTCGAAACGTCCGCAGGCGACCATGGCGAGATCGATCGCAGCGGCGCCGAGGCGGCGGATATTGCCGATCTTGGCCATGCCGGAGGCGAGTTCGCGCTTGAAGGATTCGTGATCGCGCGCGCGCGCCATCGGCGGAATGCCGCAGGCCACCATGCACTCGGCGAGGGAGCGCCGCGCCGCCACGCGCATGCGCCGATTGTTGAAATAGGCGCCCTGTCCGAGTTCCGCGATGAACATGTCGTCTGTCGCCGGATTATAGACGAGGCCGGCGACGAGCCGTCCCTCACGCTCCAGCGCCAGTGAGATCGCAAAAACCGGCACGCCGTGAAGGAAGTTGGAGGTGCCGTCGAGAGGGTCGATGTGCCACAGATGGGTCTTGTCCGAGCCCTCGACCGCGCCGCCTTCCTCCATGAGGAAACCATAGCCGGGACGGGCTTTCGACAATTCTTCGAACAGCGTCTTTTCGGCCCGCTTGTCAGCGGCGGTGACAAAGTCGCCCGGGCCCTTGACTGAAACCTGAAGATTCTCGACCTCGCCGAAATCACGCTTGAGGCCGCGGCCGGCTTTGAGGGCTGCGGCGGTCATTACATTCATCAACGCGGAGCGAATCATTCGGAAGCCTCGGAGCGCGGCGGCGGGAGGAGTTTCAACGCGCTACGAGCGCGTCCTTAAGAAGCGCGAAGCGGCTTGCCGATAAGGACATGCGCCAGTTTTCGAGTTTGAGCTAGTCCTTTTCGATCCCCCGATTTTCGCCTTCCGGTCACACCGGCGGCGCCCTCGCGTCAAGCCGCCGCGGCGCTTTGCGGCGGCCGGCTTGGTTTACAAATTCTTAAGACTTTTGCCTAAAACTTGACGTATTGGTCCTTCGCACGAGGCTCGTCATGAGCAGATCGGCCGTTTCAAGAAACGCAGCGCCCGCCGCCGTTTTCCGGCCCCGAGCGCGTGTCGGCGCCGCGCAGTGGGCGCGCGTCGACATCGCCAGGCGCGTCCCGATCGAGGAGCCCGTCATCATGATTCCTCGCGTAGCCGCGCCGACGTCCCGGGTTCCGCCGCGCGCCGCGCCGATCACCGTGGGTCAGGTGTTGCGCGCCTCCCTCCTGGTGCTTGTGGGACTTGGCTTTGTTCAGCTCTCGCAGCCCCAGCGCGCGCAGGCCGACGTTGAGCGCACGGCGGTCGCCGCATCGCGCTAAAGCGAGCGGTATTTCCTCGATAGGGGCGGCGGAGGCTCCTGGATCGCCTCGTTAAGACGGCATCG
>CAZCJY010000041.1:14337-14726 GCA_964498975.1 uncultured Methylocystis sp. | reverse complement strand
GGTGGCTCTCGGGCCTCGCAATGGCGGCGGGCGGCGCGCTTCTGGCGGCGGCGAGCGGCCTGACGAAGACGCTGCGCCTGCCGGTCCTTTCCGTCGCGCTGCCGATCGCCTGGCGTGACGCGCACCATCGTTACCTGCGCAGGCAGGGAGCGTTCGCCGCGCTGGCGCTCATCGCCGCCGCCGCTGCCTATCGCATGGGAGAAGGGCTCGTCGCTGGCTTCGCCGTCATCGGCCTCGCGCTGCTCGCCGGCGCGCTTCTGCTGCCGCTTGTGCTGGCCGGCGTCCTGCAGCTCGGCGAAGCCGCGGCGCGACGCCCGCTCGCGCATTGGTTCTTCGCCGACGGCCGGCAGGAAATTTCCGGCCTCTCGCTCGCGCTGATGGCGCTGCTG
>CAZCJY010000041.1:2094-14327 GCA_964498975.1 uncultured Methylocystis sp. | reverse complement strand
CGCGATGCGCGCGAGATCGAGGAATGGGCGCGCGCGCAGCGCGACATCGCCGCCATGCTTCCCGTCTGGCGCGCCAAGACGCGGCTCGGCGGCTGGCCGGTCGACCTCATCGGCATGCGCCCGCACGAAACCTATGCGGCGCATTTTCCGCTCATCGAAGCGGCGCCCGACGTCTGGCGCGCGCTGCATGAGGAAGACGCTGTCCTCATGAGCGAGCAATTGGCGCGTCGCCTGAATCTCACGCTCGGCGCGACGCTCGACATTCCGGCTTCCCAAGACATTTGGCGGGCGCGCGTCGTCGGAATCTTCGCCGACTATGGCAATCCGAAAGGCCAGCTGCGCATCGATCACGATCGGCTTGTGCGCCATTTCGCCGACGCTTCCGGCGTGCATTACAGCCTGCGCGTGGCGCCTGAGGCCGCCCCGCGCGTGATGTCGGACATGCAGGCGCGCTTTGGCGCAAAAATCGCGCGCATCGTCGATCAGGCGGAAGTCAAAAGGCTCTCGACCGAGATTTTCGAGCGCACCTTCACCGTCACCGCCGCGCTCAACACGCTGACGCTAATCGTCTCCGGCATTGCGCTTTTCGCGAGCCTCTTGACGCTGAGCGACATGCGACGCGCGCGCATCGCGCCGGTATGGGCGGCAGGCGTCACGCGCCGGCGGCTCGCCGCGCTGGAGCTCGTACGCGTGTTGATGTTCGCGGCGGGCGCCGCCGCGCTCGCCATTCCGCTTGGCCTGTTCATGACCTGGCGCCTCGTCGACGGCGTCAATGTCGCGGCTTTTGGGTGGCGTCTGCCCTTCCATATGTTCCCGGCGCAATGGGCGCTGGTTTTCGTCATCGCGCTCGCCGCCGCCTTTATCGCGGCGCTCGTTCCTGTCGCAAGGCTCGCGCGCACGGCGCCGGCGGAGCTGTTGAAGGTCTTCTCGAATGAACGCTAGAGCCGTCGCGATCGCCGTCGCGCTGCTTTCCAGCCCCGCGCGGGCGCAGGGATATGGCGGGCTTGGCGCCGATGCGCCAGGCTTCGCCGTGCCGCAACCGGGAACGGCGCTGGTCTTTCCGAAAGACCACGACGCGCATCCAAATTTCCGCACCGAATGGTGGTATCTCACCGCCAATCTCAAAGGGTCGGACGGCGAGAATTACGGCGTGCAATGGACGCTGTTTCGTCATGCGCTCGAACCCAATTCGGCGCGTGACGGCTGGGACGACCGCAATATATGGATGGGCCATGCCGCGGCGACGAGCGCGACCGTCCATGTCTTTGCGCAAAAGCTCGCGCGCGGCGGCATCAAGCAGGCGGGCGTCGAGGCCGCGCCTTTTCGCGCCTTCATCGACGATTGGACATTCGAATCGCGCGACGCCGCGCCGGAAGCGGGGATCAAGCGCTTGCGCCTTCACGCGCGCGACAAGAATTTCTCCTTCACGCTCGATCTTGCCGCCGATGCACCCATCGCATTGCAAGGCGAGGCAGGCTTCAGCCGCAAATCCGACGCGGGACAGGCGTCGCACTACTACAGCCAGCCTTTCTTCAAGGCCGATGGAGTCTTCTCGCTCAACGGCCGAGAAATGAAAGTCGCGGGCCGCGCCTGGATGGACCATGAATGGTCGAGCCAGCCGCTCGCCCCGGACCAGAAGGGGTGGGACTGGTTCTCGCTTCATCTTGCAGGCGGCGAGAAGCTGATGCTGTTTCGTCTGCGCGGCGCAACGTCGGCGCCTTTTCTCTCCGGCAATTGGATCGCGCCGGACGGCGGCGCGTCGTTGCTGCAACGCGACGATATTGTCCTGGAGCCTTTACCGACGACAGCGGTCGCCGGCCGCAATCTTCCGACGCGCTGGCGCATCAAAATCAAAAGCCGCGGCCTCGACATAGAGACGGCGCCGCTCAATTCGCAAAGCTGGATGGGAACAGACTTTCCCTATTGGGAAGGGCCGATCCGCTTTAAGGGCTCGCATGAAGGCGAAGGTTATCTCGAAATGACCGGCTACTAAGTTCGTCGGCTCAAGAGTCGGCGGCGCGAAAGAAGTTGAAGAACACGCCTTTCGACTCGCGCAACTTCTTCAAATGCACGGCGGCGAGCTCCGACAGGCGCCGGTCGCCGGCGGCCGTCATGATTACGAGCGAGCGGCGACGATCGGCGGGATCCGTCTTGCGCCTGACGAGCTTCGCCTGCACAAGCCGAGACACGAGTTCCGCCGCGCTGTGATCGCGGATCATCAACTGCTCGGCGAGTTCGCCGACGCTGATGTGGCCGCCATTCGGATAGGTGCGAATGACGAGCAGCGCTTGATACCATTGCAAGGTGACGCCGTGATCGGCCGCCGCCTGTTCGCTGAACGCCAAAAACTTCCGCAAGGTAGAACGGAAATGCGCGAGCGCCGCCAATTCCTCGTCGCTCGGCGCCTTGCGCAAAGCGCCTTGCGGAAGTTCGCAAAGATTCACGCACGACCCCTTTTTTCGAACCGCGCTTAACAACGGCGGCTCGTCCTCCCGTACGCAAATAATGCGCGCGGCCTGTCAGCGGGTCAATTCACTTCCTCGTCGCAGCGCGCGATTAGAGACTGGCGATGAAATCATCGATCGTTTCCAGGAAGGCGTTTTGGTCCGCGCCGCGCCATAGCGGAAGGCGCGCGAGCGCGGCGCGCCGGCGCGCCGATTGCGGCGCGCTGAAATCGCGCACGGCTTGCAGCCAGCCCAGCCCATCAAGCGGATGGACATAATCGAGCGCGTCGCCGCCGACCTCCCGGAACGCTTCGATGTCGGAAGCGATGACGGGAGCGCCCGCCGCGAGCGCCTCCGCGACGGGAAGGCCGAAGCCTTCGCCGAGCGAGGGCATCAGCAAGGCGCGCGCGCCGGCGAGCAGGCGGCGCAATCCCGGCGTCGAGAGGCCGCCCGCCTCTATGACATGCGGGCGCAAGGCGTGGCTGCGTTCGAGCAATTCGACGACATTGCCATTGAGCCAGCCGCGCTTGCCGACGATGACGAGCTTCGGCGTCGCGGCGGCGCGCGCAAGCTCCCGCCATAGATTGAGCAGCATGAGATGGTTCTTGCGCGGCTCGATCGTGCCGCAGACGACGAAGTAATTGACGCCTTCAAGCTCCGCCGGCGCGGCCACGGGCGCTGAAAAAGCCGCCGCGACGGGGAGCCGCGCGATATGGATCGGCAGATCGGCGCGCCCGTTCTCGGCGGCGAATTGGCCAAGGCGCCGCGCCACCGCCCGCGATCCGACGACGGCGCCCGCGCCATATCGGCATATGTTGCGCATGCGCTCGGGATGCAGCTCGGCCTCGCGCGCGCGAAAAAATTCCGGCGCGTCGATCGGAAGCAGATCATGGACGAAAAAGACCGGCTTCACGTCTCGCCGCGTATCGAGCCATCGCACATACCAGGGACGATCGACCAAAAACTGCGTGGCGTTGAAATAGACCGAGCCCTGCGGAATCTCGCGCAGCGGCCGGCCAAGATGCGGCGCCCATCGACGCATGGCGTCCCAGTTGCGCGACAGGAGATCCAGCCCCAGCGGCTTCGTCACGCGCGTCGACGGCCGCGCATCGCCGTTGCGCGAGAGGAGCGCGGAAACCACCGCGCGATAAACGGCGTCCGCATCGGCGTCGCCCTCTTCGCGCCAATAGGTTTCGACATTCTCGACCGTCTCAAGCGCCTGCGCGGCGTCGGCGAGCCGCGGTCCGATCGCCGTGCAGATCAACGCCCGGCGTTCGTCATCGCTCCGGCCTAGAAAATGGCGCGCCAGCGCGAAATCGACGCGATCGATGCCATTGGGCGCCGGATTGAGCGCGCGAGTCACAAGCCGCGTGACGTCATAGACGACGGCGACGCGTCGATCAGCCCGCGCCGGCGCGTCCGTCAATTGCGGCATTTCGTCTTGTCCGACCGGCATCGCCACGCCTCGATCGCGTCATTGGCTTCGCGCACCGCGCGTTCGGTCTCTTTTTCGAGACATTCGCGATATTTGAAAACCATCGACGTGAAAAGCTGCACGTCGCGGTCGCAGGCGGCGACCTCCTCTTGGGTGACGGCCGCGTCGATGCATGCCGGCCGCAGCGGCGGCGCGCAATGAGTGAAGCCGCGAAGCGGTTCGGCCGCGAGCGGCGCGGCGCCCCAAAACGCCAAAGCCGCGAGAATCCGGGCCGCGCGCCTAAGCCTGCCGGTCGCTGAACCAGCGCACCGCGGCGGCGACGGCGAGGGCGGCCGGGCGCGTCTGATAGCCGAGCGCGCGGCGCGCCTTGGCGTCGTCGAAGAACATGCGCATCGCTGAGAGTCGCAAACTTTCACGATTGAGGAACGGCTCCGACCCGGCGAGGCGGGCGACGAGCTCATTAGCGTAAGCAAGAGGAATAAGCGGCCAATAGGGCAATCTCACGCGCGGAGCCGGGCACCCGGTGATGCGCGATATCTCGATCAGGAGTTCGCGCAGAGTCAAGTTCTCGCCGCCGAGGATATAGCGTTCGCCGATCTCGCCGAAGCGCAACGCCGCGACATGGCCGGCGGCGACATCATCCACGTGAACGATGTTGAGGCCGGTGTCGACATAGGCGGGCATGCCGCCGCGCAACGCTTCCGCGACGATCCGCCCGGTCGGCGTCGGCCTCAGGTCGCCGGCCCCAAGCGGCGCGGAGGGGCAAACGATGACCGCCGGCAGGCCTTCCTTCTCGACCAGGCGCTCGACCAGTCGCTCGGAGAGGATTTTGCTGCGCTTATAGACGCCCATCGCCCTCTCGGGCGCGAGGCGGCTCGACTCCGTGCAAAGGTTATCGGCCGGCGCGAGCGTGGCGACGCTGCTCGTGTGGACGATCCGCTTCACGCCGGCGCGCAGCGCCTCGCGCATGACGATTTCCGTCCCATCCACATTGACGCGCAGCACCGGCTCTGGGTCCGGTGCCCAAAGGCGGTAGTTCGCCGCAAGATGAAATAGCGAACCGACGCCGGCCATGGCGCGGCCTATGCTGTCGCGGTCGGTGACGTCGCCTTCGACGATCTCGCAGGAGGGCGGCAGATTGTCGCGCGGGCTCGATGGGCGCACCAGGGCGCGCACCTGGAATCCCTCTTCAAGCAAACGCTTGACGACGGCGCCGCCGATGAACCCGCTTGCGCCGGTGACAAGAACCGGACCGTCAGAAGTCATGCCGACGGAAAGGTCACTGCGCCGCGGGCTTGGCGAGGTCTCCGTCGGCCATCTCGAAAAGCGTCGGCTCGCGCGCGGGCGAGGGCTCCCGCGCCTCTATGATTTCGCGCTCCTCGCGCTGCATGCGCGCGAGGTCGTTGCGAACGACCACGACGAAGCCGAGGAAAGTCGCCGCCGAAAGCGCGCCGATGACCATGTCGAGCACGACGAAGCCATAGGCCTGCGAGGAGGCGACGCCGGGCCCGATCCAGGCGGCGAAAAGCGCCCAGACCGCCACGAGGATGCGGAACTCCGTCGCGCCCATGCCGCCATACGACAGGCGATGCACGCTCTCCGTCACCACGCGCAAATAAGTGTATGAACTCATCAGCAGATAGAGGGAAAGCACGAGCAGCGCCGAGGCGACGGTGAAATAGGGCGACACGCCCAGGCCGACGACGATCAGGGTCTGGGCGATGAGATCGGCGGAGTGATCGATGAAATAGCCATAGTGGGGACGCTCAATCGCGCGAAATCGCGCCAGCGTGCCATCGAGCGAGTCGCCAAACCAGTTCAGAAACAGGCCGCCGACTACAAGGGTCAGAAACCAATTCGACCAGTTGCTGGCGATAAAGCCGAGCATGACCATCGCCGCGCCGACCAAGCCGACGGCGGTGAGTTGATCCGGAGACGCCCATGCGGGCAGGCGCTGAACGAGCGCCATGAGCACGGCGCGTTCCTTGACCGCCAGGAAGCTATCATTGATCCGCTGATTGGCCACCACAACCTCTCATGGAACAGCGTCTATGAAGTCAACGCGAGAAAGACTCCAATGAGGCGATAGCAAACGACTTGTTGTGTCCTGCAACATCGTAGCGACGATGCTGGCGAAACAATGTCTCATCCAGACCTTAAGCGTGCCTGAACGCCGCGTCGCGTCGTTTACCATCGGCCTTACGTTACAAAAGTATTGCGCCGCAATCATCGCCCTCACCTCGAGATTCGGCTGACGGCGACGCCTTGGATCGTCGGCTGCGCCAACATTTGCACCAACTGCACGGCTTTGCCGATGTCGGCCATCGGCGCATTGGTGACATAGAGAATGTCCTTGTCGCGCATCGCGAAACGGCGCGCGAGGAAGAGCGCCGCCGGGTCGCGCATATTGAGATGATAGGCGACCGGCGTCAGCGCGCGCGTGAGCAAGCTCGGCGCGACATAAGGAAACTCCCGCACAAGGCTTGCGGGCTCGTAGCGCAGCACGAAGACGCCGTCGGGGTCCGCGCGCGAATCCGCCAGGCCGCCGGCCTTGCCGATCGCCTCTTCCAGCGTGATGCCGCGCGCGTCGAACGGCTCGACCGCATTGGCGCCGGTCGCGCCCGCAATCGTATAGGTCTGCGGCGTGCGCTCGACGGTGAGAATGTCGCCCGGCCGCAAATAGATGTCTTCTTGCGGATTGGCGAGCAGCGCCTGAATGGGGGCGCGCGCCGTGCGGTTGCCGCGCGTCAGGCTGATGAATGTCTCATGGACCGGCGAGCGGTAGCCGCCGGCGGCGGCGATCACGTCCAAGATGCGGTCGCCGCGCAGCGTCAAAGGCACGCGCGAGCCATTGGAGACTTCGCCCGTCACCGTGACAGTATTGCTGACGTTGCGGGAGACGTTGACCAGCGCCTGCGGCTCAATCGCCTTGCCGCGAAGGCGATCGACGATCGCGGCCTCGACCTGCTGCTGGGTGTGGCCGGCGACCTGAATGCGTCCGGCGTAAGGCACGGTCACCGAGCCGTCGCGGCCGACGATCTGATCGGGAATGGCGGCGGAGCGCGAACCCGGGCTCATGCGGTCGGAAACAGGGGCCGAGAACAGGCCGCCCGAAGCGGCCTCCCAAACGGTGATTTGAACCGAATCGCCGACGCCGATCACCTGCGAGACGGCCGGCCTGTAGTCGCCAAAGTAACCGCGCAGCGTGGCCGGCGCGCGCCGCGCCAGCACCCCAAGCGAGAAGTCGTTGATGTCGACAAGCGCGAAGGCCGGCTCCGGCGTATTCGGGGTGGGCATCGCCGTTTCGACGATGTCTTTGCGCGAGGGGCCGCTGCCCGGAAGCATCGAGCAGCTGCAAAGCAGCAATCCCGCAGCGAGCGCGAAGCCAAACCGTAACTGGACAATGGTGAGGATTTTCAACATCGCTCTGGAAATGCGCCCGCCCGACAAAAACTGAAGCAACTCAGTGCAAGAGTAAGCGCCTTCCATAAGACCGAAAAGACACAAACATGCAACGGGAGGGAATATGCCATCTATGTGGCGGAAATGCCACAAGAATTCTTAATGCGCGTTAAGAATTTCGGAATGAAGGCAGCTTGGTTAACGGCGCGAAATTCGACGCTTCGCCTTCAACGTTCGGCGCCGATGACCCTGACCGAGAGCGCCCGAACGCGCGCATCGGGCAGACGCTCGAAATCGGCCGCGCTGTGGCGTGCGCCCTCGAGGCCGCGAAACACCAGGACGCCGTCGGCGGCCACGATCATATCGTTGTAGCGCAGCGTCGGATCATCCAAAGCGGCGGTCAGCGGCTCGGGCGCGTCGACGGGCGCCGAAGACACGCGCGGCAGGCGCGTCAACCTTTGCGCGCGATATATTTCTTCGGCGCGGGCGGCGAAAGCTTCATAGCGCTGACGCGCGGCTTCGACCCTCAAGCGCCAGGCGAGGCGCGGGTCTTCCTGCGCCTGCTTCGTTTCGCCGGACAATATGGAAAAGAGTCCGCCGGAACGCGCGCTCGCCGCCGCGGGGGCGACGGCTAAAGCGAAGCAGAGCACAAGTGTTCTGACATGAGTCGCGCGCATTCAGGAAAAATGCGCTGGCGGCGCAAAAGTTCCGCTCTCGTCGCCTTCAGCCTCGCTTGCTCGGAAGCCCTACTCTTCCCGGCCCGGCGCGGCATGCGCCGAAGCGGCGGCGATCCTGCGGCCATCCTGGAAAAGCTTGCCGAAAAGGCCCAGCACGGCCATGAACGCCAGCGCCATGACGGCGATGTCGACGCCCGGCAAAGGATCATGGAGACTCGCCGGAACGCCGAGCGCGATCGCGACGAAGGGCCAGAACGCGACGAGAATGCGGAACTCCGTTACGCCGATGCCGATATAGGCCATCTGTTGGACGTGACGCGTCGCCGCGCGGATGTAGCAATAGGAGGAAAACAGCAGATAGCAGACAAGGATGATGGCGGCGGCCCGCAACGATAGGAACGGCGAGAATCCATAGGCCACGATGATCAGCACATGCGAGAAGAGCTCGGCGACGTGATGCGCCATGCCCGAGCCCGGCAGTTCGCCGCTGCGCAGCCGCGCGAGAGGCAGATCCGCCGTCAGCCCGAACCAGTTGACGAACATCGCCGGCGGGACGAGCCAGATCAAATTTGGCCAGGAATGGCTGCCGACCAGCGCGGCGGCCGCGAAGGCGGCCCCGACGGCGCCGAGCAGCGAAAGATGCGAGGGCTGCGCCCACTCCGGCGCCGCGCGCGCAATCGCTTGCGCCGCGCGCCGCTCCATCGCGTATAAAAAGCTCTGGCCGCGCTGGGGCGAAACGCCCTCGAACCATTTCACCCCATCGCCGATTTTCATCGTCGCGCCTTGCTTTTCGTCAATTGGAAACGCGGACGGCGCTCAGGCGGGGACTGACAAGCCGCCGACGCTCTTTCTGCCAAAGAAGAACTTAGCCTCTTGCCAGGCAGGCGCAAGGGGTCGTTCAACGGCCGGGGAGCGGCGCGGATCGAAGGCGCAACCCCAGATTGCATCAAATATCAGCGATGAGACGATCCTGATGCTGGCGTATCCTGTGCGCTCCCAACGGAGTCGCTCATGTCCGACAAGATCATCGTTTCGCGGGGGGAAGGCGTCCTGCGCCTTCTCTTCAACCGCCCCGAAAAGAAGAACGCCCTCGACCGCGAAATGTATGGCGCGCTGATCGCCGCGCTCGAAGAAGCCGGAAAGGACGACGGCTCGCGCGCCGTCGTGATCGCCGGCGCCGGCGCCGATTTCACCGCCGGCAACGATCTCGCCGACTTCCGCGACTTCAAGCATAGCCTCGAGACCTTTCCGGCGCTCGCTTTCGTGCGCCTGCTGGCGTCTCTCGAGAAGCCGCTCGTCGCCGCCGTGACCGGCGACGCCATCGGGATCGGCGCCACCTTGCTCCTCCATTGCGATCTCGCTTATGCGAGCGCCGACGCGCGCATCAAAATGCCCTTCATCGATCTCGCGCTGCCGCCGGAAGGGGGCGCGAGCCTTCTCGCTCCACGGCGGTTCGGCATGGCCAAGGCCTCGCAGTATCTCCTGCTGGGCGAAAGCTTCGATGGAGAAGAGGCGCTGCGGCTCGGGCTCGTCAACGCGCTGGCGCCGGCGGAGCGCGTCATCGACCTCGCAATGGGCGCGGCGCGCCGCCTCGCGGCGAAACCGCCCGCAGCCCTCGCGGCCTCGCGCCGGCTGATGCGCGGCGACCCGCAAGAGATTCTCACGCGCATCGACGCCGAGGCGGCGCTTTTCGCCAAGGCGCTGGCGTCGCCGGAAGCGCGCGAGCGCTTCGCCGCCTTTTTCGCCGTGCGCGGTGGCTAGCCCCTCGAGATCGGCGAATTCACCGAGGCTCGCGCGGCGAGACGCAACCTGTGCCGCTTGCGTTGGCGGCGCGCTTCTCCCACATATGACATCAGACATCCGCGCCGGCGCCGCTATGGGCGGGCGCGCCAAATGGGCTGACCGAAAGATATGCGCGATCCATACGAGGTTCTTGGCGTGCCCAAGTCGGCGAGCGCCGCCGACATCAAGAAGGCCTATCGCCAGCTCGCCAAGAAATTACATCCTGACCGAAACAAGGACGATCCGAAGGCCAAGGAGCGCTTCTCGGAAATCACTTCGGCCTATGAAATCGTCGGCGACGCGACGAAGAAAGCGCAATTCGACAAGGGCGAGATCGGCCCCGACGGCAAGCCGCGCTTCACCGGTTTTGAGGGATTTGGCGCGGGCGCGGGGCCGGGCGGCTCCGCGCGCAGCTGGCGCACGACGGGCGGCGGCCCCGGCGGCGAGCAGCATTTCGAATTTCACTTCGGCAATGAGGGGCCGGGCGGGCGCGGCGGCGGGTTCGACCCTTCCGATCTTTTCTCCGACCTTTTCGGCGCGCGGCGGGGGCGCGCCGGCCCCCAGCCGACGCGCGGCGACGATGTCGTCGCCACCGCCGTCGTCCCGCTCGAGACGCTCGCCAAGGGCGGCGCCGCCCGCGTCATTCTGCCGAGCGGGCGGACGCTGGAAGTCAAAATTCCTGCGGGCATGGAGGACGGCAAGCAGATCAGGCTGCGCGGCCAAGGGCAGCCCGGCTCCATGGGCGGCGAGCCAGGCGACGCGCTGGTCACCGTGAAAGTCGCGCCGCATCCCTATTTCAAGATCGACGGCCGCGACTTGTGGCTGGAGCTTCCCGTCACCGTCTATGAGGCGGCGCTGGGCGGCCGCGTCGCGACGCCGACGCTCGACGGCAATGTGGAGTTGACGATTCCGCCCCACTCCAACGCCGGGCGCGTGCTGCGGCTGCGCGGGAAGGGGCTGCCGGCGACGGAAGGCAAGATCGCGGGCGATCTATACGTCTCGCTGAAGATCGTGCTGCCCGAGGCGCCTTCGGCCGAACTCGACGCCCGCATGCGCGAATGGCGCAGCGCGCATCCTTACGATCCGCGCAGCGCCATGAAGTAGCGCGATGAGGCGACGTCGCTCGCGCTCGAACTAAGCGAATTCGGTGCGGGCGCGCGCGACGAGATCGCGCATGTCCATGCTGCCGCTTGCGCCATTGTTGGATGTGTTTTGCCAAGACTGAACGGCGATCGCGCGAGGACCCACATCGCCCTCCCAGAAGCCGAACATGGGTCCGCCGGATTGACCCGGAAACACGTCGGCCTTGTGCAGGACCGCCTGGGCGGCGGCGTCGCTCCCGTCAACCCGGAAACCGCCCTGCCAGGTTGGCCGCTGGCCGCTGTTGAGGTCGGCGGGGTAGCCCATGTGCGACCAAACCTCGAGTTCGTCCCAAGCGTCGTCATAGCCGCGCGCGCCCATCCACCCGGTGGTTTCGCCAAGTCGACGATCGAGAACCACGACCACATAATCGTGCAGCGCCTCGGTCCCGGAGATGAAGCCGTCGCCGTCTTCCTGTACATACCAGTAAATATGCGATCCATAGGCTTCGCCGAAAGGCGCGCCGCCATCGTAATAAGACGGCGTGAAGCGCACCCAATCGGCCGCGAAGCCAGGGGGCGCCGACCAGTCGATCACATGGCTGACCGTCAAGAGATGGCGCGGGCCGATCATTACGCCTGATCCGCCGCCACGGTTGGTCTCAACCAGTCCGACGGTCGACCAGGGATAGGTTGTGTCCCGAAAGGCGCGACGGTTGTCGTCGCCAAAGACCGTCGTGGCGACCCGCCGGCGGGCTTCCGGCGGCCGAATGCGCTTGACGCTCTTGACCACCTCGCGCGGCACAGCGTTAAAGCCAAGATGATCGGGCATGAATCCGCTTAGCCGCTGCGTCAGCTGCTCTTCGCTCACCCGACGCTTTTCGACCTTGGTGGGCTCGCCTTTGAGCGGCGGAGCAAGGGCTCGACCGCCCGCGCGCACGCCGTTGACGTCCACGATGACTTCCCAATGCGTCAGACCGTCGCCGCGATCAATGCGTTGGACCCGCGTCTTGACCACGGGTTCCTTATCGGCGGCCAAATGGAAACGCCGTTCGACGGCGATGGGCTTTTCTGTAATCGGGCCGCGCGCTTTCAGCCGGCGATTCAGTTCCTTGAATGGAATGGGGGGCGACATAGCGGCCATTGTTTGCTCCTACGTTATGAAATGGGCGAGAACATCTCTCAAAAAAAACGATGACTTCAAATCGCTCAGCCCGCGCTCTGCGACGCGTCCAAATAGCCGGGGATGATCGAGACGCCACCAGCGTCATTATGGAAACGCTGATGTTGGGCAAGCGTTCCGGGAAGGTCGTGATAATCGGCGCATGGGCCGCGCCCGGCCGCGCGATCAATCCTTCTTGCCCGCGCCCGAAGCCATGCAGGCGGCCGCCGAACAGGCGGCGGCGAGCGTCGT
>CAZCJY010000041.1:0-2084 GCA_964498975.1 uncultured Methylocystis sp. | reverse complement strand
TTGCCCGCGCCCGACTCCGGCGCGACGACGCTCGCCGCCGCCTGTTCGGCGGCCGCCTGCATGGCTTCGGGCGCGAGCGATCCGACCAGCACGAAGGCGAAGCCGTTGGCGCGCCATTCGATCGCCGTTTGGCTCTGGCTTCCGCGCTGTCCCGAAGGCGCGGCGACGGCTTCAGCCCGTTCGAAGAAAAGGCCGACTCGACCGCCGTCCTCGCGCTCGTAGATAAGAAAGCCCGCCGGCGCCGCCACCCCCGGCGCGACGCACCCGCCGACGAGCCGCAGCCCAACGCCGCTCAAATCCGGCGCACGCGAAAAGCCGACGCGATTTTGCAGCCAGGCGAGGAGTTCGCCGCGACGCCCGGCGTCGATTTCGACAGGCCGCGCGTCGAGTGCGAAGGTCGCATAGGTGAGCCCCGCCCGCGCGGCGTAGCTCGTCGGCGCCGCGGCGAGGGTCGGACGCTGCGCCGGCGGCCGGCTCGCCAGGAACAATAGCGTCGCCACCGCGACGGCGGCGCCGGCGAAAAGCGTCAGCAGCGTCGAGGCGATCGCCTGCCGACGCCGGCTCGCGCGGATTTCATCGAGCTTGCGCGGCGGACGCGGCGCGGCGCCGGGCCGTCCCCAATGGATCGCGCCCGTCTCGATCGGCCCCTGCCCCGCGGGCGGAGCCGGCGGACGGGCGGCGGCCTCGCGCAGCGACAGCGGCGGCGTCTCCAGCGCCACCGGCTCAAAGGCGGCGCGCAACGCGGCGTTCTGCCGCCGCCAGCCCTCGACAAGCGCGGCGTCTTCAGGGTGCTGGAGCAGATGGTCCTCGACCTTGCGGCGGCGCTCGGGATCGAGCTCGCCATCGACGAGGGCGTGCAGGTCGGCTTCCTCGATAAGGGCCGACGGCGTCATGCCACGCCTCGCACTATTTCACGATCCGCAGATGCGAAACGGCGCGCCGGCTTCCATCCGACGGCGCGACCGGACGCAGGCCCTCGGCGCCGAGCCCGGCGCGGGCGCGCATCAATCTTGCCAGCGCGGTCTCGCGCGACGCGCCGACAATGCGGGCGGAGGCGTCATAGCCGAAGCCTTCGAGCGAGACGAGCAGCAGCATGGCGCGTTCGTCGAAGGCGAGATCGGCAAGGCCATGCACGATCGGCGGATGGCGCGGCGCGGGGCGCGGCGCGTTCGCGAGCTTGCGCTGGGCGAGCGAAACGAGCGCGGCATAGGCTTCGATCCGCGCCTCGGCGAGATCGCCGGGACGCAGCTCCTTGGCGCGGATGCGCGCGCCGACCGATTGCAGCGCGCTCTGCACGAGATCGTCCGCGACGGCGGGCCCAGCCCCGGCGCAAAGCGCGCGCGCATAGCGTCTCAGGGCGGGAGTCGCCCCGCCCAGCCCTGCGATAATATCGGCTCTCCTGCCCATGCGGCCCGCTCCGCTCTGCTTTCTTGCGTGTTTGCGCGGCCAGTGACGTTTCCTACCAGATGATAGGGCAATCCGGCGCGATTGGCTATCGTCCGCCGCGCTCTTGCGGCCTATTTCGCGCCGCGCCGGCGCGCCGCGCGAGGGTTTCCTTTGGGCGCAAACCACGCTAAAGGGCGCGGGCCGCCGCACGCATTTTCACGCGTAAGATCGCGCGCAAGAAATGGATTAAGCATGACACAGCAAGCCGCGCCCGCCGCTCCTTTCGCCGGGATACTTAAGGGGAAAAAGGGGCTCATTTTGGGCGTCGCGAATAATCGCTCGATCGCCTGGGGCATCGCCAAGGCCTGCGCCGACGCCGGCGCCGAACTGGCGCTCACCTATCAGATCGAGGCGCTGGAAAAACGCGTGCGTCCGCTCGCCGCCGAGATCGGCGCGCAGGTCGTCGGCCGCTGCGACGTCGCCGAACCCGAAACGATCGACGCGATCTTCGCCGAGGTCGAGAAACTGTGGGGCAAGCTCGATTTCGTCGTTCATTGCCTCGCCTATTCCGACAAGGACCAGCTCGACGGGCGCTATGTCGAAACGACGCTGGAAAACTTCCAGATGTCGCTCAACATCTCCTGCTATTCCTTCACCGCGCTGGCGCAGCGCGCCGAGAAGCTGATGACGGACGGCGG
>CAZCJY010000040.1:13452-15019 GCA_964498975.1 uncultured Methylocystis sp. | reverse complement strand
GATATTGCACGAGGTTGAATTGCGCATTCACGCCGCCGTCGAGATAATGAAGACTCCCGTCGTCGAGACGCACGCGACCGATATGACAGGCGCCGCAACTGAGCGCCGCGAAATCGATGGCGTCATTGGGATCGTCGCGCGCCAGTCCCGTCCAGCCGAAACCGCGCGCGATCGGATAGGAAGGATCGCGCTCGTCGATAAAGAGGCCCGCGACGTCGAGAAAATTATTCTTGCTTCCCCATTCCTCGGGCGCGAGCTTGGGCAAGAGCTTCAACACGATGAAAGGCGCACCGCTCGTCAGGCCGAAGGGAAAATCGGCGAACCAGCGATAGGCGACCGGCTTTCGGCCGATGTAATCCTCCAGCGCCTTGATTCGCTTCTCTTGCTCCGCCCGCCATGCGGCGGCTCCCGGCGCTTGTTCCGTCGCAACGGGCGCTTTCGCATAGGCGGGCGCAGCCAGCGCCATGCAGGAGACGAACGAGGCGTGCGCGAGCGCGCGCATGCGATGCGTCACCATGGCCATTTTGGAAATCCCGTCGGCTCCTTGGGCAGCGCCCGGAATTTCGACGAAGCGATATAGGTTCCAAGACGCAGCCGATTGATGCCGCCAATCGGCTGATGCGCGGTCAGCCCATGCCATGGCGTGAAGGCCATGTGCTCGCATTCCGTCACCTGGAACGGATTGTCGAAATCCTGCCTGCCAATCTCGATGGTCGCGACATTTCGCGGCGGCGCGGTCGTCTCCGACCATTCGGCGGTCGCGTCTTCGATCGGCAGCGACTCGTCGTTGCGCAACTGCACCTTGAAATCGAATACAGTTGGCTTGCCATTGGCGAAATCGAGACTCTTCTTCATCGCCTCGCGCAGGTAATTCATGCTCGGATGTTCGGGCACGGGGGTTTTTTCCTTGCTCTTCGGCGCGACGCTGAATTTTGCGACCATATCCGCGCCATAGAGGAAAGGCGCCGCGGAGAAATAGGGACTCTCGAGCGGATTGCCGACGTTGGTTTGCTTGATTTTTTTCACGACCGCCAAGGTTTTCATTCGTTCCGGCGACACAGGCGGCGCGAAAAAAGGCGTGATGTCGTCGTGGTTGGCGAGCTGAATTTTCGTCACCTCAAGATATTCTGAGACATTTGGAAAGGCGAAGGCCGGAAGATTGATGAGCAGAAAATCCTGCGTCTTTGCGCCCGGTTCGTTGAGCAGCGTGTCGCCCTCGACGCCCATCAGCTTGATCGCCATGCCGCGACTGTCAGGTCCGCCCTTGCCAAGATCGGGCGCGAGAAACGGCGTCGCATTGGAGAAACGAATCCACGCCGGATATTTCTTTCCCGGCGTCGTGAATACGCCGACCCGGTATTTCTCCGGAATGTCGGGATTGACGGTGAATGTCGCCTTCACGCAGCCGTGATCTTTCGGATGCACGCCGCGCCGCGCCATGCCTTCGGGATAGCGCATTTGCAGAAGTTGCGTGGTGAGATCGATGATTTGCGCGATCTGCTCGGCTTCGCCGGGGGGCGCCTTCTCGAATTTCGTTTGCGGCGGCGGCGTCGCGCCGGCGCCCGCC
>CAZCJY010000040.1:7402-13442 GCA_964498975.1 uncultured Methylocystis sp. | reverse complement strand
GCGCCCGCATGTTCGGCGGCGATCGCCTCGTGTCGCGTGTGGATCGCGAGGGTCGACAGCAGCGCAGCGGCCACGAACGATAGGTTCGCTCCCTTATTCATGTTCTTTCCTCCCCACGAGGTTCAAATTTTTGGCGCGCGCATCCAAATCCCACTTGGGCGCGCTTCAGAGCGTCTTCAGATATTCCAGCAGCGCCTTTTTCTCGTCGGGCGACAAGCTCGTTCCAAATTCATGACCACAATGGCCGTCTCCAGTGGGCGCACGCGGGTCGATGCAATTGTCGGTCTGCTGCGTGTAGTTGAACTTGGTCTGGTCGACCGCCAAGCCGACATTGACCGGATCATAGGCGGGGCCAACCTTGAAGCCGCTCACGCGGTCCTTCGCCGGCTTCAACAATTCGCCAAGCGTGGGCACGGATCCATTGTGCAGATAAGGCGCGGCGGCCCATATTCCTTCAAGGACGCGGGCTTCATAGCCTGGCGGGGGTTTGACCGAAGCGGCGGGTTCCGGATACGCCCCTTTCAATTCACTGAGCTTCGCTCTGATGCGAGGAATATCGAGGCTTTTTTTCAGCAGCGCGCGCGCTTCGTCCGACGACGACAATAATTGCGCCAGACTGACCCGTAGCTTCGGAGGCACGCGAATGCCCGGGAAGTAATATTGGAGCACGGCGCCGCGCACGGATACGCCCAGCACCTTAGCGGCGGCTTCGTTCTGGGCTTTGAGCGGGTCGATAAGAAACGGAATTGAAGCGCCGGCGAGCGTCCCTGTCGTCACCGTGCGGCCGAGATTAAGGAGCTCTTTCGAATCGGTGCGGATCTGTTCGATCGGCGTAACCGGCGTGGTCCATCGACCATCCGGAAGCTCTTTAACGCCGTGGCATTCAACGCAACCGCCCCGTTCCTTTTCCCAATTGTAGATCGCTTTCCCGGCGGCCGCGAGTTGCTGATCCACCGGCCAAGGCCACTTCGGCGGCCCGAGTTTTTCAATCAGTTCCTCCAGCCGGAGCAATCCGGGGAAATTGGCGGAATTATCGCTGACGTAATCGAATCCGAGCGGACGCGCGTCATTCTTCTTGGGGTGATAGACGCCGAAGACGCCGTAAACTTCGCCGAGATTGCGGGCGAGCGCCGTAGTTGTCGTGCCGTTTTCAGCGAAGCCGGGCCATTGAGTCCGGTCTTGGATCGAGGCGTTCCATAGGAACGGCGGTCGAACCGGCGCGTCGGCGAGCTTGATGTTCTCCTTAATAACATACGTGGGCGGCGCGCCGATATCGAGGCCGGTGACGCGATTGAAAATCATCCCGACGGCGTCGAGGCGTCCAACGCCCCATGGCCTGTCCTTCGGCAATTTGAGCAATCCGCCGTCCGTAATGGCGTGGAAGGGCTCAAACCAGTTCTGGACCTCCTGGTGCAGCGCCGCCTCTTTCGCCGCGGATGGAGAGGGACCGAGAACGCCACGGGCAAAATCAGAGAAGGCGCCGCTATCTGTAAGGACGTGGTTCACCGCGGCGTCGAGATCGGCCCAGAAGGCGCCGATGTCGGCGATCGCCGGGCCGCCATCGATGCGGTACGCCTTGCCGTGGACCTCGATCTGGCGAGTGTGGCACGCCGAACATGTAAGGCCGAGAGTCTCGACTCCCTGCTGCATCGCGACGTTGAAGCCGATGGGCAGGTCGCGCGGGCCGCCCGCGTCATTGGGCAGATAGCCGTATCGTTGCAGATTGTCGGCCATGAACGGCTGGCCGTTGGGCTGCTTGAGCGCCTTATACCAAGCGAGCGGAATTAAGCGCGAACCCTGGTCGCGAGTATAGAATTCCTTGCGGAGCGCGTCGGTCCATTTTTCGCCTTGGTTCACTCTTGCCGGCGGCGTCGATTGCGCGAAGGAATTGACCGTCGCCATCGCGAGCGCCATACCGGCGAGGCTTGCCGTCCAAAGCATGCTTCGTGAAATCATTTGTCCGCTCCCACCCAAATCGCAAGAAATGGAAATTTCTCAAGCTTCGGTCGATTTGACAATTTGTCGTCGCAATAATTTGACCGTCTTCGCCGCAATTGGCTAAGGGGAGTGGCCTGTTTGAGTGAACGCTTAACGCTCGTTAAGGTTCCGCTGCCATTTGAAATTCCTGCAAAACGGCTGGGGCCAAGCGCGTCTCGACGCTCGTGAAATCCAACATGTTGCGCAGGACATGGGCGCGACTATAGTAAAAGCTCACAGTCGTCGCATCGACGACGCAAGAACGACGGCCGCTGGCGGCGCCATCTGATTGTGCTTTGCGGCGAACTCAGCATCGCTCGTCAGGGCGCAGGTCGAAGCAAAACCTCATTGCGCGGGCGTGACCATCATTCCTGCGACCCGCCAAACTTGTCATCGAGCGGTCGTAATAGGCGGGCTTCGTGGCGCGGACAAGCGATGTCCTTAATGATCCTGGCCGAAACGAACGCGTCGAATTCGCCAGTCTCCGGGCGCTGTTTCGGCGTCGAAACAGGCCCTCAGCCGAAGGCGGAAATCCTTCACGACGCCTGTCCGGGCCGTGTGCGCTTTCGCCACATGGGCCTGCGCGGCCGCGCGCGTCTCGCACGCGCGGTTGAGACGGCGCTTGGCCGGCTTCCCGGCGTTATCGCGGTCAGATCGAGTGAACTGACGGGTTCGACGCTCGTCGAATTTCGCTCGCCCATGACGGTCGAGCGATTGACGCGCGCTCTCGACTCCGCCGCCGCTGGCGAACTGACGCCGTCGCCCGCGACAGGCGAATTTGCGTCGGAAATCCTGTCAGAGAACGATCTGTTTCACGCCGAACCGATCGAACGGCTCGCCGCGCGGTTCGAAACGCGGCTTTCCGAGGGCCTCACCGCGGACGAGGCGATGGAGCGCCTCGCGAAATGGGGCCGCAACGAATTGCGTCGCGCCGAACCGCGTTCGGCCGCGCTCATCTTCGCCGAACAAATGACCAGCCTGCCGATCGCTCTGCTTGCCGCTTCGGCGGCGTTGTCGCTTGTGACTGGCGGCGTCGCCGACGCCGTAATGATCGCGGCGGTGGTCTTGGTCAACGCCGGCATCGCCACGACGACCGAGCGCCAAGCGGACCGTTCGATTCTCGCTCTCGCCGCAGAGGCGGCGCAGCAGGCGGCCGTCATCCGAAACGGAACGCGCCAGTTCGTCGATTCCCGTGATCTTACGCCGGGCGACATCCTGCTGATCGAGCGCGGAACGCTCATTTCCGCCGACGCGCGCCTAATCGACTGCGACGATCTCACAGTGAATGAATCGCCTTTGACGGGCGAAGTCCAGCCGGCGTGGAAGAACGCGCGGACAGTATTGCCGCCAGACACCGGCGTATCGGATCGCCGCAATATGGTGTTTCGCGGCACGGCGGTCACCGGCGGCTCGGGCGCCGCCATCGTCACCGCCATCGGCGCGCGCACGCAAATCGGCCGCGTGCAAGCGCTGCTCGGCGCGGTGCGGCCGCCGGAGACCCCGATTCAGCGCGAACTCGGCGATGTTGGTCGCGAACTCGTCATCGTCAACGGCCTGATCTGCGCGAGCGTGTTCGGCCTCGGGATATTGCGCGGCCATGGCTTGATCCCCACGCTGCGCAGCGCGATTTCGCTTGCGGTCGCCGCCATTCCGGAAGGATTACCCGCCGTCGCGACGACGACGCTGGCGCTCGGCGTGCAGGACATGCGCAAGCGCAAGGTGCTGGTGCGCAAGATCGATGCGGTCGAAACGCTCGGCGCCGTCGAAGTCGTCGGGCTCGATAAGACAGGAACGCTGACCGAGGACCGGATGGCGACGGTTGCTGTCAATGCCGACAACGCAGCCTTCGAATTGCGCCAGGGCCGCCTGATTCACGAAGGCGTCGACGCAGGCGCGGAGACGCTTGCGATTGTGCGCAGACTCTTCGAAGCCGCGACCTTGTGCAGCGACGCCATTGTGGAACATGCGTCGCAAGGCTTTCACATCGACGGCACGCCGACGGAGACCGCGCTGATCGAAGCGGGCGCGGCCTTGGGCGTCGATCCGATCAAGCTGCGCCTGTCTGCGCGCATATTATCGAGCGCGGGGCGCGGCGACGGACGCAAGCGGATGGGCACGCTGCACGAGACGGCGGACGGCGGCCGCCTGCTCTGCGTGAAGGGCGATCCGGTGGAAGTATTGGCGCGATGCGCGAAGCGGCGCACAAAGAATGGCGACGCGCCGCTGGACGCCGCCGCGCGCGCCGCCGTGCTCAGGGCCAATGAGCGCATGGCCGGCGATGCGCTGCGCGTGCTTGGCGTCGCCGTCGGCGAAGAGGGCGGCGACCCGCGCGACGAGCGCGATCTCGTCTGGCTCGGTCTCGCCGGCATGGCCAATCCCATCCGCGCCAGCGTCGCCCCGGCGCTGAAGCAGCTACATCGCGCAGGCGTGCGCACGGTGATGATCACCGGCGATCAAAGCGCGACGGCCTTCGCCATCGCCCGCCGTTTGAATCTTAACGATGGCGGCGAATTGCGCGTGCTGGAAGCGGGGCAGATCGCAATGATGCAGCCCGACGTGCTTGAGGCCCTGGCGGCGCAGCCGCATGTCTTCGCGCGAGTAAGTCCCGTCGACAAGCTCAACATCGTCAAGGCGCTGCAAGCGCATGGCCGCATCGTCGCGATGACGGGCGACGGCGTCAACGACGGTCCCGCCTTGCGCGCGGCGGATGTTGGGATCGCTATGGGCGGAGAAGGCGCCGACGTCGCGCGCCAGGTCGCCAACATCGTGCTCGCGAGCAACGATATGGACGGCATCGTCGAGGCCATACGCCTCGGCCGCGCCACTTACGCCAATATCCGCAAGGTGTTGCGCTATCTCGTGTCGACGAACGCCTCGGAAACGCTCGCCATGCTTGGCGCCGCTCTCGTCGGAGGCGGCGAGCCGCTGCCGCCGATGCAGCTGCTCTGGCTCAATCTGGCGACGGATGCGCTGCCGGCGATTGCGCTCGGCCTCGAGCCGCCGGAGCCCGACGTGCTCGACACGCCGCCGCACGATCCGCAAGCGCCCATTTTGGCGGCGGCCGATTTTCGCCGCATCCTCCGAGAAGGGTCCGTCATGGGCGCCGTGGCGCTCGCAGGTTATTTCAGCGCCGGCGGCGCGGCGGGCGGGGCGCGCGCAAGCACCATCACCTTTCATGGCCTCACCTTCGGCCAGCTGCTGCACAGTCTCTCTTGCCGTTCCGAAATGCGTGGGCTGAGCGCGGAGATCAACCGCCCCGCAAATCTGACGCTGTATGGAGGCGTCGGGGCGTCGCTGCTGTTCCAGGCGGGAGCCCAGTTCTTCCCCTTGACGCGCCGGCTCCTCGGGCTCGCGCCGCTCGGAGCTGGAGACATGTTCCGAATCGCCGCGATTGCGCTCGGCAGTTCGCTCGCAAATGACATTATCGGCCGCGTCGCGGATCACGAGGGCGCGCCGGCGTCGCAATCGCCGCGCGTCAACGGAGAGAGCGATGTCGCCTGACATGATCTTCACGTCGGAATCGGTCACGCCCGGCCATCCGGACAAGCTCTGCGATCAGATCAGCGACGCGGCGATCGACGCGCTGCTGAGAGAAGACGCGAGCGCCCGCGCCGCGATCGAATGCGCATTGGCGACAGGCCTGGTGTTTCTCGCCGCGCGCTACGCCGCCGACGCCGTCGTCGACCTGCCCGCGCTTGCGCGCAAAGTGATTCAGGACGCGGGCTATTCCGCCGGAAGTTTCGATGCGCGCAGCTGCTCGATCCTGACAAGTCTGGTCGAACTGCCGCTCGAAACGCGCGAACCCCCATTCGCCGCACTCGACGACGAGGCGATAGGCCGCCGCGTCGCGCATGAACAGGCCAATGTCTTTGGCTACGCCTGTCGCGACACGCCTGAATTTATGCCGGCGCCGATCAGCCTCGCGCATAAGGTCGCCCGCGCGCTCGACGCGGCGCGGCGCGGCGGATTCCCGTCGCTGTCGCCGGACGCCAAGACGCAGGTGTCGGTGGAATATCGCGCCTCTCGCCCCGCGCGCATCCACGGCGTTTCGCTGACGGTCGCT
>CAZCJY010000040.1:0-7392 GCA_964498975.1 uncultured Methylocystis sp. | reverse complement strand
CGCCGGCGTTGACGTAAACACGCGTCTGCGCGCCCTTCGAGATTGGCGGACCGGCGCGCCACGCGGGGCTCACCGGCCGCAAGAATGGCATCGACTCCTATGGCGAAATCGCGCGCCAGAGCGGCTCGGCGCTTTCCGGCAAGGATCCCTCGCGCATCGAACGCGCTGGGGCCTACGCCGCGCGTCACGCCGCCAAGAACATCGTCGCGGCGGGCCTCGCCGAGCGCTGCGAAGTTCATCTCGCTTACGCGGTCGGACAAGCGCAGCCTTTGAGCCTGTCGGTCGAGACTTTCGGCTCCGGGCGGCGCAGCGACGACGCCATCGCCAAGCGGCTTTCCGCCGTCCTGGATTTTCGTCCCGCGTCGATCGTGCAGCGGTTCGGCCTGCGGACAGCCCCGGCTGCAGCGGCGCCCATAGGCTTCTATCTGCCGCTCGCCACTTATGGGCATTTCGGGCGCGCCGATCTCGACCTGCCCTGGGAGGCGATCGACCTCGCCGAAGCGCTCAGCGGCTAGGCGTTACTCGCCATCGCCTTCGGCGTCGCCCGCATGCGTCCAGACGCCGCCCAAATGGCTGGCGTACCATAAGAGCGTGAGAGCCGGCGGCAGGAAGCGCTCCCTGGAGAGTTGCCATAGCGCCGCGGCGCAGAGACCGAGCGCAACGACGATCTTGGGATCGAAGGCGATCTCGGGCGTAGCCTGCGCGACGGGCGCGCCATTGACGGCGAAAAGTCGCGCCTCTTCGGCCGCTACGCCGATCCGCGCCAGCGGCCCGCTGTGTTGGATCAGCACGCTGCCGGTGAGCGGCGTGACCTCCACTGCGCGCACGCCCGCGATCGCCGAGAGGCCGCTCGCAACAGAAGCGAAAAAGGCGGCGTCGCCGCGCCGATCCGCGATGCGCAGTCGCGCGCGGCCCGGCATCGCATGGGCGATTTCGGCAAGCGGCAGGTTCATTTGGCTCATTGTCAGGCGCTCTCGCCAGCGGCGCGGGGCGCCGGCGCATCGCTCGGCGGCGGCGCGTTTTCCGTTTTGGGCTTCGCTTCCGCGGTCTTCGCTTCCGTCGCTTTCGCCTGAGCCTGCGCCGCCGCCATGGCGGCGGCGAAAATGTCGGCGGCGGCTTCAGCCTTCGCCTCGGCGAAAATATCTTCGGCGGCTTCGGCCAATTCCGCGCCCTGCGTGCGCGCCTCGTGATAGGCCATCATCGCCGCTTTGAGCGCCGCTTTCGCGATGGGCCGCGCGCGTTGCGCGCCCGGCCGGCCCAGGAGCAACACAGCCGCGGCGCCCGTCAGCGCGCCTAATGCAAATCCCAAGGGTTTCATTGACTTTCGACTCCCGGTCCGACCCGCCCCAGCGCGGCTGCTCCCAATGCAGTCGAAGGCAGCGGCACAGTTGAACGAGGTTATTTCATTTTTGTGACAGTTTGCCGCCAATGGTCAATTGCGAGGACAGGCTGGCGTCACACGACTATAGTGCTGGGTATCTAAATAGCTCCGCCTGCGCGAACCATACAGGAGCGCGGCGCTACGAACTAACTTTCTCCGCGGAATATCGCAATATCCATGACCGCTATCTCTCACGATTCGGCCGTTGCCCGCCTGCCAACGGCGAATGGCCAGACAGTCGAACATTATTTGGTCGCCTCCGTTCCCGTCGCTGGTTGGTGGGAGACGGTTGGCGAAGCGCGAGCGCGGCTGATCGGCCAGCATTTCGACGACGCCTCGCATGTTTTCGTCCTTGCCGAGGACAGCCGCCTCATCGGGATCGTCGCCATCCGCGACCTGCTGGGCGCGCTGGAAACAATACCCCTCCAGGACATCGCGCGAGCCGTCGGATCCTACAGCGTGTCGCTCGACGCCGATCGGGAGGACGCCGCAAGCATCGCCATTCGTGCAGGCCTCTCGATCTTGGCCGTATGCGACGCCGATGGGAAATTCCTAGGCGCCGTGCCGGCGCGGGCGCTGATGACGATCCTGCGCGACGAGCATCTCGAGGATCTGCATCACATGGTGGGCATTCTCGGCAAGTCGGAAGCGGCGAAGGACGCCCTGACGGCGGCGCCGCACCGTCGCGCGCTTTATCGCCTGCCTTGGCTTCTCGCCGGCATGACCGGCAGCGCGATCGCGACGGCGATGATGTCGCGCTATGAAGCGGCATTGGCCGCCCATATCGCTGTGGCCTTCTTCATTCCTGCAATCGTTTATCTTGCCGACTCCGTCGGCACGCAATCGGAGGTGGTCGTCATCCGAGGACTATCTCTGACCGACTCTGCGCTGCTGCCGCTCTTCGCCGGCGAGCTCGGAACGGGCGCGCTGCTTGGCTCGATGCTGGGATGCCTCGCCTTTCCCATCGTGTGGTTTTTCTTTTCGAGCGTCGGCCTGGCCGCGACTGTCGCGATTTCCCTGGCGGTCGCGAGCACGATCGCGACCACGTTCGGATTCCTGATGCCCTGGATATTCTCTAGGCTCGGTTACGATGCGGCGCTGGGCTCCGGCCCGGTTGCAACGGTAGTGCAGGACACCTTTTCCCTATTGACCTATTTTCTCGTCGCCTCAGTGCTGGTCTTCTGATTCCTCGAAAGGGACGTCGGCGCGGAGCGAAAAGCCCTACGCCGCCTGTTCCTCGTCGTCGCTCACGACTTCCTGAAGGGGATTTGCCCGCATCAAATTGGTTTCGATCGGGGCGAGGTTCAGCGCTTTCCTGATGCGCTGGAGCATGTGCACGGTGCGCGGCTCCATTTCCTCAATCGCCCCCGCGACGAACTCGATCGCGCCGACGGCATTGGCCCTCTCCTCGAACGTCGGCAGCAGCAAAGGAAGCGTCTCCAGCGCGTTTTCGCGCTCGAATTCGACGATGATCGACTGCTCATGGATCAAAGCGGCGCGCCGCTGGGCCCCGAGCGAAGCGAAAGGCTCGTCGCAGTTGAGCATATGCGCCGAACGCTCAAGACGATCGCGACGCACGGAGCCGCGCGCTTCGCTCAAGAGCAGCAGCATGCGGATCACCGCTTCCGCGAAGCCGCCCCGTCCGACATTGAGCAGCGCCGCCTGCGCCTCGGGCAGGAAGCGCAATTCGGCGGGACTCTTGAGCGTCCTCTGGAAGTCGTGGAAGCGGCCGATCCAGCGCATCAGCGGCCCGCCATAGATCGACAGAAAGGCGATTTCATACCAGGCGTCGCGCATGTCACGCCAAAGATCCATTCCTTGCATGACGCTTTCCGCCACGAGCCGTTCGGTCATAAGGAAAGGATTGTCGCTTTCGACCCGCGCGTCGCGTTCCTTCAATTGCGCGGCCGCTCCTGGCAGCCAGTGCAGGACAGGATTGTTCGTCGCGAAAAACCGCCGTTGAACGCGCGCTGGATGCAGCTCCCGCATCAGCGCCGCCGAACGCGGCGTGACGAGCGACTGCACAAGAGGACGCGCGAACAGATCATATGCGTCGGCCGTGAACTCCGAGATGCGCGCGACGGAGGCAAAATCCGTCTCTTCGCTGCGATCATTGTCGTCGATCTTTAGAATGTCGGAGACGCGTCGCTCGGCGAAGCTCACGCGAAAGCGCTTGTGCACGCCCTCGCCGATTTCTTCCTCGATCTTCATCTCATAAAGGCCGGGCGCGAGCGCCTCGATCGTCTTCATCGTCGAGGTGACCTCGGCATGTTCCTTTTTCGCCACCGATGAGGAGACGAAAATTCCAAGATGGCCGACTTTCTCGTGAATCATATAGATGATGCGCTGACCGCATATCTTGATCTCATGCTCGTCGGCGTAGGTGTCGGGAATCCAGTTCAACGCCTGCTGGGGCGGCGTGATGTTGTCGCCCCAGCTGGCGAAGACGATGATCGGTGAGCGAATGGCCTTGAAGTCAAGCCGTCGGCCGCGCTCGATTCGCGCTTCGCCGCGCGAGAGCCGATTGCCAATGAAGAGCTGCTCGACGATCCAGCGTATTTCCGCTTCCGTCATATAGTGGAAGCCGCCCCACCAACGCTCGAATTCAAGGAATTTTTCGCGCCCCCCGTCGACGTCGGAAAAGAGGTCATAATATTTTCCGAAAAGATTCCGGCTCGAGTTGAGCAACTCGAAATTGGATACGAGATGGGCCCCGTCGAATTCGCCATTGCCGAGATCCGACAGCAGCAATGTCGACGCGAGACCGCCGAGCAGCCCGCCATTGTAGCGCATCGGGTTCTCGCCGATACGTCCGGACCAATAGGCGAGCGGCGAGCCGTTGACGACAAGAGGCCCGGTTATGTCGGGATTGGCGGCGGCAAGCACCATCGTCGCCCACCCGCCCTGACAATTGCCGACGATGATCGGCTTGGGCGATTTCGGATGCAGCCGCCCAATCTCCTTCACGAAGGCCGCTTCCGCGCGCATCACGTCGGCGAGCGTTTGCCCCCGTTCCGGATGCGGCCGAAACACGAGGAAATAGACCGGGTGGCCGTCATGCAGCGCAACGCCGACCTGGCTGTCGGATTTGAAGCCGCCGATGCCCGCGCCATGGCCGGCGCGCGGGTCGACGATCAGATAGGGCCGCTTCCAGTCGAAGGTCGCGACGCCCTGGGGTGGAATGATTTTTAGGAGCATATAATTGACAGGGCGCGGAAGGTTCCGGCCATCCAGAATGATTTCCGATTCATAGGAGAGGACGGGGGGCGATCCCGCCGCCTCATGCGCGGCGTCATTGTCGGCTCTCTCGCGCAACACATCCAACATCAATATGGCGCGCCGGGCGGCGTTCTCGGCGTAGGCGAAAGCGTCGTCGCTCCAAGAGCCGTCGCTTTTCGGCGCGCTAAATCGCGCGTTCAGCTCGGCGAAGTCCTTCCAGAAAGTCTGCGCCCGTTCGGCCTGCGCATTTCCTATCCTTTGCGCATGTCGGCCGATGGCGGTCGACAATTGGCGCGACTGAACGCTGGCGATCGCCTGCCCTTCGGCGATGCGACGCGGGAGGTCGGCGAGACTGAACGTCGGTTCCATGGCTGCTAAAGCTCCGTTAGGTCACGCTGCGACGCGGGCGAGTCCGATCGCCTCCATCGCGTGGCGCGCAATCATCGCTTCCTCGTCGGTCGGCAGGACATAGACGGGAATGTTTGAGTGGGGATCGGAAACGCGCGTTTCGCCGCTAGCGTTTGCGTCTGCGTCGAGCCTCACGCCGAGCCAATCCAGCGTTTTGAGGACGTCGGCGCGAATATGGGCGGAGTTTTCGCCGATGCCGCCCGTGAAGACCAAGGCGTCGATTCCAGCGATCGTCGCCGCGAGCGCGCCGATCTCCATTTTGATGCGATGCACGAAATAGGCGATCGCTTCGTTCGCCTGCGGCGCGCCGGAGGCTTCGAGGGCGCGCATGTCCTGGGAGATGCCGGAGAGTCCAAGAAGGCCGGACTCGCGATAGAGCAGGCGCGCTAAATCCGCGGCCGACATTTTGTCGTGTTCGAGGAGGAAAAGGAGCACGCCCGGATCGATGGCGCCGCAACGCGTGCCCATCGGCAAGCCTTCGAGCGCCGAGAAGCCCATGGTCGTCGCCACGGAACGTCCGTCGTGCATCGCGCAGAGCGATGCGCCATTGCCCAAATGCGCGACGATAACGCGCCCGCGCGCGGCGTTTGGATCGACTTCGCGCAGACGCCGACCGATAAATTCATAGGAAAGCCCATGAAAGCCGAAACGACGCAAGCCGCGTTGATAGTATTCGCGCGGAAGCGCATAGGCGTCGTTGACGAATGTATGGCCGCGGTGAAAAGCGGTGTCGAAACAGGCCACCTGCGGGACGCCTGGAAAAGCCATCTGCGCGGCCTCGACGCCGCCGAGATTGTGCGGCTGGTGCAGCGGCGCGAGAGGAATGAGCGTGCGAAGGTGAGAAACGACCGCGTCGTCGATTATCGCCGGCGCCGAGAAGCGTGAACCGCCATGCACGATGCGATGGCCGACAGCGGCGATCGCGATATTGGGGAAGACGGAGTCGATCCATTCGACGATCGCATCCATCGCGCCGATGTGGTCGGAAACGTCGAGCGCCTCATCGCGACTTTCGCCGCCTACGCTGCGGGCATGGAAATGCGGCGATGCGCCTAGACCTTCGGCCTGCCCGCACCCGATTTGAACCGGCCATTCGCTATTGGCGACGTATAGAGCGAATTTTATCGATGAAGAGCCGGCGTTGAGCGTGACGATATGGTCGCCCCTCATCATTCTCATTCCGCTGCGTTTGGGAGGGAAATCGGCTCCGCCGCCGCCTTTCCGAACCGCCGCCAATGGTCATAGAGCGCCGCGAGCGCGCTCGACGCCAGCCGCGCCCGCTCATTGTCGGCGCGGCTCGTCAACATGATCGGAACCCTGGCGCCGAGCACCAGACCGGCCGCCTCGGCGCGCGCCACGAATGTCAGCTCCTTGGCCAACATATTGCCCGCCTCGATATTGGGCGCGATCAGAATGTCAGCGCGGCCGGCGACGAGCGAGCTGATGCCTTTGGTCCGCGCGGCGCCGATGTCCACGGCGTTGTCCATGGCGAGCGGACCGTCGACGCCGCCGCCCTTGATCTGCCCGCGATCGGCCATTTTTGACAGGATCGCCGCGTCGAGCGTCGAGGGAATGGCGATATTCACCGTCTCGACCGCGGAAAGCACGCCCACTCTCGGCGTTTCCACGCCGCATGCGCGTGCGAGGTCGATGGCGTTCTGGACAATGTCCACCTTGACCGAAAGATCGGGCGCGATGTTCACCGCGGCGTCGGAGATAAACAACAAACGGTCGAGGGTGGGGGCGTCCATCGCGAAGACGTGGCTGATGCGCCGATCCGTGCGCAGCCCGCCGTCCTTCTTGACCACCGCGCCGAGCAGATCGTCCGAATGAACATTGCCTTTCATGATCGCGCGCGCCTCTCCTCTCCTCGCCATTTCCACGGCGCGCAGGCAAGCTTCTCGCGGATCCTCGGCGTCGACGATCAATTGCTCGTCGATGGTCTTGTCGGCCGCCCGCGCGGCATCGCAAATTTTGGCGCGCGGGCCGATCAGAACGGGTTCGATCAGACCGCGTTCCGCCGACAGAAGGGCGCCCATCAGGGAGTTGTGATCGTTCGGCCACACAACGGCCGTGGGCAAGGGAGGAAGCATCGCCGCCTCCTTAACCAGCCTGTCGAAATGATCATGGCGATCGACGATGATCGCCGGCAGATCTTCGCGGCGCAAAATAATGGGCTCGACAGGCGCGGCGACTTCCGCGACGCCCGCGCAGGCGAGCGCGCCGTCGGATTTCGTCACGCGCACGTCGAATAACGCCACCGGCCTTTCACGTTTTTCGACGCAGCGAACTTCAACCGTCAGCCGATCGCCCGGATGAACCCGGGCGCCGAAACGGAAATTCTGGGCGAGATACAGCGTCCCCGCGCCGGGAAGCATATTCCC
>CAZCJY010000039.1:0-15138 GCA_964498975.1 uncultured Methylocystis sp. | reverse complement strand
GCATTTCGACGCCTATACCATCGCCTTCGGCATCCGCAACGTGCCGCGCATCGATTTGGCGCTCGCGGAGGCCTATCGCGTGCTCAAGCCCGGCGGCCGATTTCTGTGCCTTGAGTTTTCGCAAGTGGCCACGCCCGGCCTCGATAAAATCTATGAGGCCTATTCCTTCAACGTCATCCCGACGATCGGCAAATTCGTCGCCGGCGACGCCGAGCCTTATCGCTATCTCGTCGAATCGATCCGCAAATTTCCCAGCGCCGAGGAATTCGAGAGCATGATCCGCAAGGCCGGCTTCCGCCGCACGGGCTTTGAGCGCCTCACCGGCGGCGTGGTGGCGATCCATTCCGGCTGGAAGAGCTGAACTTTAACGAGCGGCGGCTTTCGTGATTCTCGGCGTCGGTCATCTCTATCGTCTGGCGCGCGCCGGCTACATACTGGCGCGAGAAGGCGTCTTTGCGCGTCTCGATCCCGATCTTCTGCCGCCGGCCGCGGCGCCCCTCGTGCGTTTCGCGAATCTCTTCGCAGGCGGAAAGCGCGACGGCGCCGGCACGGCGCTGGTGCGCGCCCTGGCGCAAATCGGCCCGTCCTATGTGAAGCTCGGCCAATTTCTGGCGACGCGGCCAGACGTTGTCGGCGGCGAGATCGCGGACGCGCTCACCGCGCTGCAGGACCGCATGGAGCCCTTCGGCCGCGACAAGGCCGTCGCCATCATCGAAAAGGCGCTTGGGAAGAAGATCGACGCGCTGTTCCTCTCCTTCGGCGAACCGGTCGCCGCGGCTTCAGTCGCGCAAGTGCATATCGCCCAGGCGCGATATAAGAACGGCGCGCGCAAAGTTGCGGTGAAAGTGCTGCGGCCCGGCATCGAAGGCCAATTCGCGCGCGATCTGCGCGATATGTACCGCGTCGCGCGCCTCGCCGAGCGCTATTCGTCGGAAGCGCGGCGCCTGCGCATGATCGAGGTCGTCGATACGCTGGCGCGGACAGTGAGGCTGGAGACGGATTTTCGTCTCGAAGCGGCGGCGGCTTCCGAATTTGCCGACAATGTCGCGCAAGATCCCGAGATTCATGTGCCGGGCGTCGACTGGGAGCGCACCGCGCGAGAAGTGCTGACGCTCGAATGGATCGAGGGCGTTCCCCTGTCCGACATGGAGCGCGTCGCGGCTGAAGGATACGACCTCAAGGCCATCGGCCGCAATGTGCTGCAATCCTTCCTGCGTCATGCGATGCGCGACGGCTTTTTCCACGCCGACATGCATCAGGGCAATCTCTTCGTCGATAAGAAGGGCCGCCTCGTCGCCATAGACTTCGGCATCATGGGTCGCCTGGGGTTGAAGGAGCGGCGGTTCCTCGCCGAAATCCTCTACGGCTTCATCACGCGCGACTATAAGCGCGTGGCGGAAGTGCATTTCGAAGCGGGCTACGTGCCGGCGACGCATTCGGTCGAAGAGTTTTCGCAGGCGCTTCGCGCCATCGGCGAGCCGATGCACACGATCAACGCCTCGGAAATTTCCATGGCGCGGCTGTTGACGCTGCTCTTCGAGGTCACCGCCCTCTTCGACATGCGTACGCGCACGGAACTGGTGCTGCTGCAAAAAACGATGGTGGTCGCCGAAGGCGTCGCCCGCGCCTTCGATCCCAAGCTCGACATATGGAAGACCTGCGATCCCGTGGTGCGCTCCTGGATCGAAGAGAATCTCGGGCCGAAGGCGAAGATCGAGGACGCGGGCAAGAGCGTCGCAGAGCTTGCGCGTCTCGCGACGCGCCTGCCGCAGACATTGCAGGAGGCCGAAACCGCGATCCTGCGCGTGAGCGAAATGGCGGAGCGCGGCGTCGATCTCTCGCCGCGCTCGCTGGAGGCGCTCGCCGACGCGCGAAGGCGATCGGATAGGTTGTTTCTGGTCGGCCTCGCGTTGCTGGCGCTGCTCGGCGCCTGGCTGTTGAAGTAGTTCGGCGTTCGACGCCTTACTTCACGCCGATCAACTCCACGTCGAAGATCAGCCAGGCGTTGGGCGGAATGACGCCGCCGGCGCCGCGCGCGCCATAGCCCAGCTCCGGCGGAATGATCAACGTGCGCTTGCCGCCGACCTTCATGCCTTCGACGCCTTCGTCCCAGCCCTTGATGACCTGCCCCTGGCCGAGCCGAAATTCAAACGGCTCGCCGCGGTCGTGGGAAGAGTCGAATTTCTTGCCTTTTTCGCCATTGTTGTAGAGCCAGCCGGTGTAATGCATCACGGCGGTCTGGCCGATCTTCGGGCTCGCGCCCGCTCCGACCTTGGCGTCCTTATATTGCAGGCCGGTCACGCTTTTCGTCATTTGCGCTTCGGCGCGCGCTTCAACGACCAGTGTGAGGCTTGCGGCGGCGACGAAGGCCGCCGTCAAAATCTTCGAAACGAAACGCATTCTTTCCTCCCGCTTTTTAGTCCAACACCCCATTGTCGCGCGCGAGCTGAAGCAAGTTCTTCTGCGGCCGCGCGCCGACATGGGAGATGATTTCGGCCGCCGCGAGCGCCCCTAACACGGCGCTGCGCTCATGCGGCAACTCCTGCGTGAAGCCGGCGAGAAACCCCGCGGCGAAGAGGTCGCCGGCGCCGGTGGTGTCGACGATTTCCTCGACGGGAAAAGCCGGCGCCGCAAGTTTGCTCGCGCCATTCGCCACGACGCACCCCTTTTCCGAGCGCGTCACGACGCCAAGCAGGCCGTCCTCGTCGCGCAGCGCCTTCAGCGCCGTGTCGAAATCCGCGGTCTCGTAAAGCGCATGCAATTCGCTTTCATTGGCGAAGACGATGTCGACGACCCGGTCGCGAATGAGCGCCAGAAATTCGCCGCGATAGCGATCGACGCAGAAAGCGTCGGAAAGGGTCAGCGCCACTTTGCGGCCGTTGGCGCGCGAGATTTTCGCAGCCTTCAGAAAGGCCTCCTTGGCGCCGGGCGGGTCCCAAAGATAGCCCTCCATATAGAGAACTTTCGCGCGCGCGACGGCGTCTTCGTCGATGTCGGCGGGCGAGAGCGCCTGGCACGCGCCAAGATAAGTGTTCATCGTGCGCTGGCCGTCGGGCGTGACGAAGATGAGGCAGCGCGCCGTCGCCGCGCCGTCGGCCGCGGCGGGCGTGTCGAAGGCGACGCCGGCCTTGCGGATGTCATGCGCGAATTCGCGGCCCGCGTCGTCGTCCTTCACCTTGCCGACGAAACCGGCGGCGCAGCCAAGACTCGCGAGTCCGGCCATGGTGTTGGCGGCGGAGCCGCCCGAAATCACCGTCGTCGGCCCCATCGTCGCGTAAAGCTCGGCGGCGCGCCCCTCGTCGACGAGCGCCATCGATCCCTTGCGCAGCGCCGCCTGCAACAGATCGTCGTCGTCGGCGCGGGCGATCGTGTCGACGATGGCGTTGCCGATGCCGAGAACATCGAGAGGCGGGGTCATGGAGGCTGCGATCCGTCGTTGAAAGACTGAGGGTCAAATAGAAACCGGCCGCTCCAGGCGGAACGGCCGGTCGGCTGTTTAGCACCCTGTTTCGCGTCAGTCGATCATATAGCGGAAACCGAGCCTGACCTGATGGCTCGTCAGGTCGCGATTGAAGCGGTTGTTAAAGAGGTCATAGCCGACAATCGTGCCGAGATTGATCCAGCGATAGCCAAGATCGATCTTCCAATGCGGGTCGATGTCGTAGGCGACGCCCGCCATGCCGGCGTAAGCGAAGCTCGTGAAATCCCCGGTGCGGGCAGTCGAGTAGAAGGGATAGAAAGCGGGGCTCCAATTCACGACGCTGCGATGAATCAAGAGATTCGCGCCGATGCCGCCGCCGACATAGGGGGTGAATCCCCACCAATTGCCGAGATCGATATAGGCGTTCGCCATGAAGTTGATGCTCTCGACATGATTGTCGACCGTCGGCGAGCAAACCGCGAGGCCCGCGCCGCTGAAGCACGGGCTGAAGACGATCGGCGTGCCGACGCGCCGCCACAATTCCTGATAATCGACAGTCGCGTCGACGCGAAACCAGTTGTTGAACTGGTAACCGCCGCCAAGACCGATCGTCCAGTTCGATGGCCAGGTCCGCGACAGCACCATGCCGTCGATTCTGGTGATATTATAGTCAGCGCCGCCTACCTGCCCGCGCAGATACCAGTTCGATCCCCATTCGGTCGGGCCTTCATTCACAGGCGGCGGCAGTTCGACGGGATAGGGCATGTCCGCGGCCTGCGCCGCCGACGCAAGCAGCGCCCCGGCGATCGTGGCGAGAAGCGTCGCGCGGGCGCGGGAAAACGGAGGGAGCATTGCTTTCTTCCTTGCTGAGCTCCGGCCGGGCGCTTGAGACCCGGCGCGTTAGTCAACAAAGGATGAGCGAACATGCTTAACGCCGCATTAATTTGCGGCCATGGTTTAGACAATCTTTCCGCACGCGACGGACAAGAAGAAGCCGGCGTCCGCCGGGGCGATAAGGCCGCGCCGAGGACGGCCTATCTGCAGATCGGCGACAAGATCGCTTCGATGAACAGCACGAGAAGCGCGGCTGTGAAGAAGGCGGGGACCGGCCGCAGCGACACATGCCGAAAAAGAAAGGCGTACATAAAGATGGTCCAGACGATGATCGGGAAGAGCAGGAAGCGCAACAGCTTCTCGGTCGGCAGGGGCGGCGGCAGGGCGATGCCGAAAACGCCATGCAGAATAATATAGGCGAGCGCGGCGATCGCGCCCGTCACGGCCATCGCCGTCACCGTCCGCAGGAACTTCGCGTCCTCCTTGAGGAAGCGCAACAGAAGATAGGTCACGCCATATAGAAAACCGACGCTCAGAATTCCGTAGATCAGGCTGCCGAGCAGCGAATGATTGAAGAGTTGCGCGCTCGCTTGCAGCACGCCATAGGCGCCTAAGGCGCCCAGCATGAGTTCGCGCGACTCCGGCAGCGAAAGCTGCGACGCCTCGAGATTGATCATTTTGATCACGGTCTTGGGCGTCGCTTCGTTCAGAAACGGAATATTGATTTGCATTGACGCGGTCCCGTTGTCGGCGGCGAAGAGGCGAAGGCTCTTGTCCGGATTAGAAAGGAAAAGCCGCGCCACCCGGGCGCCCCTGAAAGGCGCCGGCCGGGCCGCACGACCGATTGCCGCTTCTCTACCATGCTTTGGCGGCGCGCGAAAATACGCTGGATCGGTCATGTTGCGGCGCAAGGCCGCCAGCCTGCATCTGCTTAAGGTAGTCGCCGGCTCCAGTCTTCGCGCGCGACGACCTCGACGATGCGCCGCGCGGCGTCGCGCCAAGAGACGTCGAGGACCGCGGCCGGATCGGCGGCTAGCGCGCCGTCGAGAAAGGCGCGGATCGTCTCCGCCAATGCTCGCGCGTCATTGACGCGGAAATAAAGCGCGCCCGCGCCGCCGACCTCCCGAAAGACGGGGATGTCGCTGCAGATGACCGGGCGCCCCCGCCGCGCCGCCTCGACGATGGGCAGGCCGAAACCCTCCGCATAGGAGGGGAAAATAAGCGCCGCCGCATGGTCGTAGAGAAAGGAGAGCTCGCCGTCGTCGGCGTCGTCGAACCAGAAGAGGCGCCGTCCGAATTCGGCGTGTCCGAGCATTTGCGCGACGACGGCCTCTTCGAACCAGCCGCGCCTGCCGAGGACGACAAGGCGGATGTCGCGTCCTTGCGCCCAGAGTTCGTCCAAGGCGCGGAGCGCGACGCGCTGGCCCTTGCGCGGCTCGATCGTGCCGACCGTGAGGAAAGTCGGCGCTTCGCCCGCGACGGTGGCGGTTATTTTCGCGCGCGGCGCATGCGGCGCGCCGACGGCGATATCCGAACCGCAGTGAAACCAGCCGATCTTGAGGCCGGGGCGATGCGGCAGATTTTGCGCCGCGGCATAATCGGCGAGCTCCTCGGCGACCGTGCGGGAGATGGCGAGGAAGCCGTCACTTTCGAGCAGCGCCTTGCGCAGCCAGGCGCGATAGCGCGGGACGGTCACCTCGTGACAGGCGTGCGGATAAAGTTCGGGAATAAGATCGAAGATGCAGGTGACGACCTCGCCGCCCTCGGCGCGAATCTTCGCGAAGATCGGCGCGAGCTCCTCGAAGGCGTTCCAGCTGTCGGAGAGCATCAGAAATCGGTCGCCCTCCGCGATCTCAATTTCCTCATCGGGCGCGGCCTCGCCGCCGGTAAGCTCAGCGACAAACGCCTTCGCCGTCATGAGCCGGCCATTGGCGCAACGCACGGCGAGCGCGGGAATGTCGAAATTTTCGCCGCCATAAAGGGCGCGCACGACTTCCTTCACTACCCGCTGAATGCCGGTCCCCGCGTCGCGCTTGATCGTGCCGGTCACGTCGACGAGCAGGCGCCGCGCTGGCCGCGACGCCGTATTACTGTGGAGCGCGGCGACGGAAGGCGCTGCCGGGGCGGGCGCAACTGGCGGGGCGCCGCGAAAGCGCGCGGCAATCGCCTCCGCAGCGTTCGCGATCCACGCTTCGATCGGCCGAAGGAAGCGGTAGATATGACCGGAGACCGAATAGGTCATCCGGTAGCGCTCATGGGTGAGATGCAGGAGTTCGGCGCGCAAATGGTCGAGCTGAAATTCGAGCAGGCGGATGCGTTCGCGATCCCGCTCGTTCTCGCGCGTCTTCCCCTCAGTCATTGAGACGCGCCCGCGCCTTGCGCGCGGGCGTCGTCGAGGAGCGCCTGCAGCATGTCGTCGATCTCAAAGCGCGGCCGCCAGCCGGTGGCGTTCGTTAGTTTCGTCGCGTCGCAGGCGACGCTCGCGACATCCGTGTCGGGCCGCAACAGCGCCGGATCGACCTCGACCTCGAAATCGACCTTGGCGCGCGCGCGCAGGCGCTCGAGCAGCGCGGCGATGCTATGCGCCTTGCTGGAAGCGATATTGAAGGTCGAGACGGCTTCTGGAAAGTCGCGCGCCTTCTCGATGAGTCGCATATAAGCGTCGACCACGTCGCGCACGTCGAGAAAGTCGCGCGCCTTGGAAAGATCGCCGACCTTGAGACAAGGGCTGGCGCGGCCGGCTTCGATCGCGGCGATCTGCGCGGCGAAGGAGGCGAGCGCGAAATTGCGGCTGCGCTGGCCGGGACCGGAATGATTGACCGGCCGCGCCACGATGAGCCGCCCCGCCGGGCTGAGCAAATCCGCGAGCGCGCTCTCGGCGGCGGCCTTAGAGCGGCTGTAAACGTCCAGCGGGCGCAACGGCGCGTCTTCGGTCAGCACGCCGTCATGGAAGCTTGCGCCATAGGCGGCCGCCGTCGAGACAAAGAGAACGACCGCGCTCGGCGCGTGGCGCGCAATCGCGCAGCCCAGCGCAAACGTGCCGTGGAAATTCACTCGCCAGGTCGCCTCGGCGGCCTGCAGCGCCTGGCCGATGGAGGATTGTCCGGCGAGGTGGACGACAAGGTCGGGGCGAAGGCGGGCGATCAGCGCGTCGATCGCTCCCTCATCGACGAGGTCGGCGGCGACGGCGTCGAAGGCGGGATGGCCGCCGCGCTCGCCGGGGCGCAGCAGCATCGTCCGCGCCGCCTCGGGGTAGGCTTTGGCCAAGGCGGCGGAGAGATGGCCGCCAACAAATCCGGCGCCCCCCGTCACCAAGATGCGCTGGAAGGCGGCCATCGTCTGCGCCCTTTTTTGCGTTAGACCGACAACTCGCGCCGCAGACGCTCCAGATCGGCGTCGACCATTTCACGGATCATCTGGTCAAGATTGATCTCCGGCTTCCAGCCGAGAACGCGCCGCGCCTTGCTGGAATCTCCGAGCAGCACGTCGACCTCTGCCGGACGATAGAACGCCGGATCGATGACGACAAATTTCTCCATATCGAGGCCGGCGTGGTCGAAGGCGATGCGGCACATGTCGCGCACGGTGGTGGTGACGCCCGTCGCGACCACATAATCGTCTGGCTTCTCCTGCTGAAGCATCAGCCACATGGCGCGCACATAATCCTTGGCGTGGCCCCAGTCGCGCTTGGCGTCGATGTTGCCGAGCCGCAGCTCGGTCGCCGCGCCGAGTTTGATCGCCGCGACGCCGGTCGTCACCTTGCGCGTCACGAATTCGACGCCGCGCAGCGGGCTTTCATGGTTGAACAGAATGCCCGACGACGCATGCAGGCCGAAGCTTTCGCGGTAATTCACCGTGATCCAATGGCCGTAGAGCTTGGCCACGGCGTAAGGGCTGCGCGGATAAAAAGGCGTCTTCTCGCTTTGCATCGGCTCCTGGATGAGCCCGTACATCTCCGAAGACGACGCCTGGTAGAAGCGTGCGCCGGGCGCGCCGAGCCGCATCGCCTCGAGCATATTGGTGACGCCGACGCCGGTGACAATGGCGGTGAGCACGGGCTGGCGCCAGGACGAGGCGACATAGGACTGGGCCGCGAGATTGTATATCTCGTCGGGCCGCACGTCCTGCACCGTGCGCAGCAAGCTGGACAGATCGGCGAGATCGGCGTCATGCAGATGCAGCTTGCCGCTGATGCCGAGCCAGCGCAGCCTATGGTCCTCGACGCCGCGATGCGAGGAGCGGCGCACGACGCCATGCACCTCATAGCCCTTGTCCAATAGGAATTGGGACAGATAGGCGCCGTCCTGTCCCGTAACGCCCGTAACCAGCGCGCGCTTGCTCATAAATCGTCCTTGTCAAAATGGCCGGGCGGTCGCGCGGGAGGCGAAACCTCCGCGCGGGGCGCGGCTTTGATGCGTCGTTACGCCCAAACGCCGAGGGCGGCTTTCCCAAGCCGCGCGCGATGGGCTTACAAAATCAGGGCGCCTGAAGCAAGAGCGTGGGAGCATGGCGGCCGGCGCAAAAACCGCCGGCTCGAGCGTCGCGCGGCCGGCGGTTCTAAAGAGCGCCCGAGCGAAAAGTTACGGCTTGTCCTTATCCGGCGGCGGAAGCTTTCCTTCCGGCGTCGCCTTGTCGATCGCCACCGGCAGATATTGGGCGAGAAGTTCGCGCGCCTTGTCCATGTCGACGCCGGCGTTCTTCGCCAATTCCTTCAACTTGTCCGCGTTGACCACCTTGCCGATTTCGATCTCGCTGATTTTTTCATTGGGCCCCAAACCAATCCATGAGTGAACTTTTTGGCCGAGGCCAGAGCTTTCGAAATTCTTCACAACGCCCTCGATGCCGCCCTGTTTCTCGACATATTCTTTAACGACGCTAAGCGCTTCAGCGCCGATCACGCCGCCGGCGATCGCCTTAAGCCAACTCATGGTCATTCTCCCTTTCTTCAAAAAATGCGCTGTCGCGCCGCGCTAGCAGAGATAGGGGGCGACATGGGCTTTGCAATGCCGTCCGCCTTGGATCGCCGGCGCGGGGCGTCTAACCCCCTCATTCGAAAAGCGGATTTCCGTTCCTTTCACCCCAACGCAGAATTTCAGTCCAGATTTCCTGCGCGCTTTCAGCGTAACGGAAGAGGTCGCGGTCTTGAGGCTCAATCACGCCTTCGGCAATGAGGAAATCGACGTCGAAAGCGCGCCGCCAATAGTCCTTGCCGACCAGGATGACGGGCATCGGTGCGACCTTGCCCGTCTGTACGAGGGTCAATGTTTCGAATAATTCGTCAAATGTGCCGAAGCCTCCGGGAAAGGCGACGAGCGCCCGCGCCCTCAGCATGAAATGCAGCTTTCGAAGCGCGAAGTAACGGAAGCGCAGACAGAGGGCGGGCGTGACGTAAGGGTTGGGCAATTGCTCGTGCGGCAGGGTGATGTTCAAGCCGACGGTTTCGGCGCCGGCCTCGAACGCGCCGCGATTAGCGGCCTCCATGATCCCGGGACCGCCCCCGGTGACGATGGCGAGACGAGGCCGCTCGCCGCTCTTGCGGGCCGCGCCGACAAGGGCGCCGAACGCGCGCGCCACCTCATAGTAGCGCGATTTGTCGAACAGCCGCTCGGCGACGGCAAGCCGTTCGGCGGCAAGCGGATCGCCCGGCCGGGAGCGGGCGGCGCTGCGCGCCTCGTCGAGGCGCCTCCTCGCGACGGATGGCTCGGCGATTCGCGTCGAGCCGAAAACGACGATCGTGTCCTTGACGCCGTGCCGGCGGAGCAGCAATTCGGCTTTCAGATATTCAAGCTGCAGGCGAGGTCCGCGCGCCTCGGGCGAGGTCAGGAAATCCGGATCCTCGTCCGATTTGCGATAAGAGGGGCTCGCGAGAATCGCCTGAAGGCGTTCGGCGGCGGCTGAATCCTCGCTCTCGGGCGTCGGGGGATCGCTCTGCGGCGCCGCGCCGCGCACGGTGGGTTCGGGCGGCTGTGGAACACGGCGCGACTCCTGCTCGGCGCGGTCGTTCGTAGACGTCATTCGGCGTTTCCGATCCCAAATTGTTCGTTGAGGCTGCAATCTTGACTTATACGGATCTTATAATAGTTTATCAGAAAATGATAAATCGACCTAAGATCTGTATAATGGACCCAAGAAACAATCCATACGCGCCAGGCGCCGGCAATCCTCCGCCGGAACTCGCCGGTCGAGACGAGATCGTCGAACGGGCGGCTGTCGCTCTTGATCGTATCAGAGCTGGGCGCGCTTCGCGAAGCTTCATACTTTATGGATTGCGCGGCGTCGGCAAGACGGTGCTGCTCAACAGGATCAGAAAGGATGCCGAGCAGCGGGGGATCATAACGGTTTCGATCGAGGCGCCAGAGGGCCGATCGCTCCCTGGCCTTCTCGTGCCTTCGCTTCGCGCAGCGCTGTTGCGGCTCAGTCGCGGACGGGCGGTCAAGGCTCGGATCGACGAGGCGTTGCGCGCGCTGGGAAGTTTCGCCTCGGCATTGAAAATCAAATATCAGGATATCGAGGCGAGCATCGATCTCGAACCGGAACGCGGCGTCGCCGACAGCGGCGATCTGGAGATCGACCTGTCCGATTTGCTCACGACAGTCGCCGCCGCAGCCAAGGAGCATGAGACCTCGGTCGTGTTGGCGATCGACGAACTGCAATATGTGCCCGAAGAACAGCTCGCAGCGCTGATCTCCGCTCTACACCGCGTTAGTCAGGAGCAGCTTCCCTGTACGATGATCGCGGCCGGGCTTCCGCAAGTCCTCGGTCAGATGGGACGCGCTAAGTCCTACGCGGAACGGCTTTTCGAATTCGTCTCTATCGGCCCTTTAAGCGAGGAATCCGCCCGAGACGCGCTTTGCAAGCCGGCGGAACGCGAAGGCGTCTCCTTCACCAGGGACGCGATTCACGAGATTTTCCGGCAGACAAAGGGTTACCCATATTTCATTCAGGAGTGGGGAAAACATAGTTGGGATGCCGCCGACGCCTCGCCCATCGCGAAAGAAGATGCGATTCGCGCTACGACGCTTGCTCTTGCAGAACTCGACGCCAGCTTTTTTCGCGTGCGCTTCGATCGCCTAACCCCTTCGGAAAAGCGTTACATGAGCGCGATGGCGGAACTTGGCCCGGGCGCTCATCGATCGGGCGACATCGCCGATAAGCTGGGAAAAAGGGTTACGGCGGTCGCGCCTATCAGAAACTCGCTGATCACGAAGGGAATGATGTACAGCCCAGCGCATGGCGACACCGATTTCACCGTTCCGCTGTTCGATGGCTTCATGCGGCGGAGAATGCCATGGCCGAACGAGGCTCTTTCTCGAAAAGCATGATGTCGCACGTCGATCTTTGCGCCTCGCAATGAATAAGGCGAAAGGGTCTGCGCGACGTATGCGTTTCTTTATTTCCGTTTCGCCGCGGCGTATATGACCCGCCGGGCGCCGGGACGGCGAATGAGCGGCAAGTTTTTTTTCAAGGAGCAGGGCGAAAGCGCATGGCCGGGCATAGTCAATTCAAGAATATCATGCACAAGAAAGGCAAGCAGGACGCGATCCGCTCCAAGCTCTTCTCGAAGCTCGCCCGCGAAATCACCGTCGCCGCCAAGATGGGCCTGCCCGACCCGAATATGAACGCGCGCCTGCGCGCCGCCGTTCTCGCCGCCAGGGCGGAGAACATGCCCAAGGACAATATCGAGCGCGCGATCAAAAAGGCCTCGGGCGCCGACGCCGAGAATTATGACGAAGTGCGCTATGAGGGCTATGCGCCCGGCGGCGTCGCCGTCATCATTGAAGCTCTGACCGACAATCGCAACCGCACGGCCGGCGAGGTGCGCTCCTATTTCGCCAAGGCTGGCGGCGCGCTTGCGGAGACCGGCGCCGTGTCCTTCATGTTCGACCGCGTCGGCCTTGTCGAATTCGACAGAAAAGCCGCGTCCGAAGACGCGATGATGGAGGCCGCGATTGAGGCCGGGGCGGACGACGTCTCCGCGACCGACGAGACGCATGAAGTCATCACTTCCGTCGAAACCCTGCGCGACGTCGCCAAGGCGCTTGAGGACAAGTTCGGCGAGCCGCGCAAAGCGGCGCTTGTCTGGCGGCCTCAGAACACGATCAGGGTCGATGACGAATCGGGCGAGAAAATCCTGAAGCTCGTCGGCGCGCTCGAAGACAATGACGACGTGCAGAACGTCTATGCAAACTTCGAAATCTCCGACGCGCTCATGGCGAAGCTCGCCGGCTGATTCATCGCCGGGCGCCGAGGCAATCGCAGGTTGCGCAAGCGGCTCATTGCGCGCCAAGCTGTCGCCGCACCGAGGGATATGACGCGACGCCCATGCACAATAAACGCCGCTATCATCATGGGTCGTTGAAACAGGCGCTGGTCGAGGCCGCCTTGGAGCTCCTCGCCGAGGGCGGCCCTTCGGCGTTGACGCTCACCGAGGCGGCGCGGCGCGCCGGCGTTTCGCCGGCCGCCCCCTATCGGCATTTCACCGGCCGCGACGCGCTGATGAGCGAATTGGCGCGGCGCGGCTTCGAGACTTTCGGCGCGCGCATCGAGGCCGCCTGGGACGAAGGCCGGCCGGACGCCAAGAGCGCGATGCGCGCCATGTGCGCGGCCTATCTCAAATTCGCGCGGGACGAACCCGGCCTCTATGCGGCGATGTTCGGCCAGGCGGCGACGCTCGCCGACCCGCAGGCGGGCGGCGCCGCCGACCATGCGCTGGAAATTCTCTGGCGCGCCGTCGTCGCCTGGCTGCAGCAGGCGGGCGCGCCGGCGCAGGGCGCGCGCTATGCGGCGCTGCAAATCTGGTCCGCCGCGCATGGCGTCGCCATGCTGACGATCTCGGGCCATTTCGATCCCGTTAGAAGCGCCGATCCGGCTGCAGTGCTGGAGGGCGCGGCGCAGGGGATCATGGAGGGCGCCGTTGCGCGCGCCAAAGGCGCGAATGTTTGAATTTTAAAAATGCGCGCGTTTGGCGGCGGAAAGGGTTCGGAACAATTCGTACTTAACGCTTCATTAACAATACCGCCGTCATATGAAACAAATCTTAATTGCGCGAGGCTGTCGTGACGCAAACGTCTTCCCGACACATCCGCTTCAAGGGCCGGTCCTTTCCAGTGCTGGCGCTTGAGCCGGAGCAACCGATCGCCGGCTGGATCGAGCAGCTCGACGCTTTGCTTGCGCAGTCTCCCGCCTTTTTCGCCCGGAAATCGATCGTCATCGATGTCGCGAAACTGGAGTTGGAGCGGCCGGCGGTCGTGGAGCTTTTCGGAAATCTCACGCAGCGGGGCATCCGCGTCATGGGGCTCTCGGGCGTCGATCCCGCCTGGGCCGCCGACGATCTCCCGCCAATCATGTCGGGCGGCCGCGTCGCCGACGAAACTTCCGAGCCCGCTGAAACGCCCGCAAGCGATGCGAATGCTGGCGCGCTGACGCCTAGCGAAGAAGCGGCGTTTGAGGATATCGCGAAAGCGCTCGGTGACGACGAATCACGGACCGACGCCGTCAAGTCCGACGGTCCACCCAAATCCGCACGCGGAGCGCCGCTCATCCTGGTCGAGCCGGTGCGTTCCGGTCAGACCGTGTACCATCCCGACGGCGATGTGACCGTCGTCGGCTCGGTCGCCTCGGGCGCCGAAATCCTCGCCGGCGGCTCCGTCCATGTCTACGGAACGCTTCGCGGGCGCGCGATGGCCGGCGCCTATGGCGAAAAGCGGGCGCGCATTTTCTGTCGTCGACTCGAGGCCGAGCTTATTTCGGTCTGCGGCGTCTATCTGACGGCCGACGAAATCGCGGCGAATGTGCGGAGCCAGCCAATCCAGGCGTGGCTCGAAAATGAAGCGGTCAAGATCGCAAGGCTCGACTAAGAGAGGACGACAACATGGCCAAAACATTGGTGGTCACCTCCGGCAAGGGCGGCGTCGGCAAGACCACGTCAACCGCAGCGCTCGGGGCCGCTCTGGCCCAGCAGGGCCATAAGGTCGCCGTCGTCGATTTCGACGTCGGCTTGCGCAATCGCGACCTCGTCATGGGCGCCGAACGGCGGGTTGTCTATGACCTGATCAATGTCGCGCAAGGCGATGCGAAACTGCATCAGGCGCTGATCCGCGACAAGCGGCTGGACACGCTTTACCTCCTCGCCGCCTCGCAGACGCGCGACAAGGACGCCTTGACGGAAGAGGGCGTGCAAAAGGTCATCGGCGAATTGCGCGAGAAATTCGATTGGATCGTCTGCGACAGTCCGGCGGGGATTGAACGCGGCGCCACGCTTGCGATGCGCTTCGCGGACGTCGCCGTCGTCGTCGCCAATCCCGAAGTCTCGTCGGTGCGCGATTCGGACCGCATCATCGGCCTTCTCGACGCGAAAACCGAACGCGCCGAAAAGGGCGAGCGGATAGAGAAGCATCTTTTGCTCACACGCTATGACGCCGGGCGCGCCGGGCGCGGCGAAATGTTGAGCGTCGACGACGTGCTGGAAATTCTCTCGATTCCGCTACTTGGAATCGTGCCTGAGAGCGAGGAAGTTCTTCGCGCCTCCAATGTCGGCGCGCCGATCATTCTCCACAACGCCATGAGCGCCGCCGCGCGCGCCTATTCGGACGCCGCGCAACGGCTGTGCGGCGAGACGCTGCCGGTGAATATTCCCTCGGACAAGAAGGGACTTTTCGTTCGGCTGTTTGGTCGGAGGGCGGCATGAATCTGTTTGGACTATTCGGACGCCGCAGCGGCTCGGCGCCGGTTGCGCGCGAGCGCTTGCAGATCCTCCTGGCGCATGAGCGGAAGTCGTCAGGCGACTCCAATCTCATTGCGATTCTGCACAAGGAGGTTCTCGCCGCGATCTCCAAACATATCTCCGTCGATCCGGACAAAGTCGCGGTGAAGATGCATCGCAA
>CAZCJY010000038.1:0-15308 GCA_964498975.1 uncultured Methylocystis sp. | reverse complement strand
GATTCCCGATCGCTTCGCTTGAGGCGAAGCGTCGGGAATGACATCCGAGCAGTTCGACCGAGCCGGGTATGAGAAGCAAAGGATTGCGCATGACCGCCCATCACTTCAACGATTACGCCGTTACGGATATTTCGCTGGCCGATTGGGGCCGCAAGGAAATCGCCATCGCCGAGACGGAGATGCCCGGCCTCATGGCCACCCGCGCCGAATATGGCCCGTCGCAGCCCTTGAAGGGCGCGCGCGTCGCCGGCTCTCTTCACATGACCATTCAGACCGCGGTGCTGATCGAAACGCTGAAGGCGCTCGGCGCCGACGTGCGCTGGGCCTCCTGCAACATCTATTCGACGCAGGATCACGCCGCCGCCGCCATCGCCGCGACCGGCACGCCGGTCTTCGCCAAAAAGGGCGAGAACCTCGAAGATTATTGGGACTACACCCACAAGATTTTCGAATGGGGCGACGGCGGCTGCCCGAACATGATTCTTGACGATGGCGGCGACGCGACGCTGCTCATTCATCTCGGCCTGCGCGCCGAGAACGGCGATGTGGCTTTCTTGGACAAGGCGACGAATGAGGAAGAGGAAGTGCTCTTCGCCGCGATCAAGAAGCGCCTCAAGTCCAATCCCGGCTTTTACAAGCGCAACGCGGAAGCGATCAAGGGCGTCACCGAAGAGACGACGACGGGCGTCCATCGCCTCTACATCATGCAGAAGGAGGGCAAGCTCCTCTGGCCGGCGATCAACGTCAACGACTCGGTGACGAAGTCGAAATTCGACAATCTCTACGGCTGCCGCGAATCGCTCGTCGACGGCATCCGTCGCGGCACCGATGTGATGATGGCCGGCAAGATCGCCATGGTCGCGGGCTTTGGCGATGTGGGCAAGGGCTCGGCCGCCTCGCTGCGCAACGCCGGCTGCCGCGTGCTCGTCTCCGAGATCGATCCGATTTGCGCGCTGCAGGCGGCGATGGAGGGCTATGAAGTCACGACGATGGAGGACGCCGCGTTGCGCGCGGATATTTTCGTCACCGCGACGGGCAATGTCGACGTCATCACGCTCGACCATATGCGGGCGATGAAGGATCGCGCCATCGTCTGCAACATCGGCCATTTCGACAGCGAGATCCAGGTCGCCGGCCTGAAGAACCTCAAATGGCACAATGTGAAGCCGCAGGTCGACGAAATCGAGTTCCAGGACGGAAAGCGCATCATCCTGCTGTCCGAAGGCCGTCTCGTGAATCTCGGCAACGCCACGGGCCATCCCTCCTTCGTGATGTCGGCCTCCTTCACCAACCAGACGCTGGCCCAGATCGAATTATGGACCAAGCAGGGCGTCTATGAGCGCAAGGTCTATACTTTGCCCAAGCGCCTCGACGAAAAGGTCGCCTCGCTTCATCTCGACAAAATCGGCGTCAGGCTCACCCATATGACGGAGGAGCAGGCGGCCTATTTGAACCTGCCGCAAAACGGCCCCTTCAAGCCCGAGCATTATCGTTACTGAGCTTGCGGGCGGCGGATTTTTCATTGCGGCCTCGCCCCCTTACGGGCGCGAGGCCGTCTTTTTATTCCAGGCGGTAGCTTTGCCGGACAAAACACGATTCCGTTTTGGCCTTTTGCGTTCTAGATTGGGGTGATTCGTTTACGCGGCGCGACGCGCGGCATGCGGAGCCCTCCGCTTTTCCGCCGTCTCTATTTTGCGCGGATCGCCCTGCATCCTCGTGCAGGCCGCGGCCGCGTCTCGCGCGGACCGCATACGGCGTTGTTGTGATGAGCACCTGCAATCGACCGTGGAGACCGGTTCTCGTGACACGCCAAGCTGATCGCCCGCGCGCTGGGTCGCCGACGCCATGACGAGGCGGCGCTTGTTTCGTCTCTGCGGCTCCTCGGGCGTCGCGTTTATTGCCGCGGCGGCGCCGGCGCGCGCGGCAAGCCTTTTGGATTATCTTCCGGTCGACTCCGAGGTGGTCAGCTTCGCCTTCAGCGGCGGCTTGGCGATTTTCGCGGCGGTCGTCGCCCTTACGCATATCGGCGAGCGCAAATCCTGGCGCCGGCGTGAGGCCGAGCTCAGCGGCGACCTTGAAGAAACGCGCGCCAAGCTCGACCGGGCCAAGATTTTTCTCGCAAGCGAGCCGCAGATCTTCATCGCCTGGACCGGGCCGGACAGCGAACCCGATATTCACTCTTCATCGCTCCTTCTGACCGAGGCCGTCGCTGCGCCGCGCCGCATTCTGGGCTTCGGCGCCTGGCTTGCGCCCAAGGACGCCCAAGAGCTTGAGAGCGCCGTCGATCGTCTGCGGCGCAGCGGCGAAGGCTTTCGCCTTGCGCTCGCTGGCGTCGCCGGCCGCCATTTCGACGCCGACGGCCGCGCCATCGGCGGCAGCGCCGTGCTGCGCATTCGCGAAGTCTCCGGCGACAGGCTGGAGTTGATTGGTCTGCGCGAGCGTTACGCCGCGGCGCAATCCGAGCTTTCCGGGCTTCGCGCCATGCTCGAAGCTTTGCCGGCTCCAATTTGGATTCGCGGTGTCGATGGCGCGCTTGTCTTCGTCAACAGCGCCTATGCGCAAGCCGTCGAGGCGAAGGATCCCACCGACGCCATTGCGCGCAGATTGGAGCTGCTCGATCAATCGGCGCGCGCGACGGCCGAACAGGCGCGCGCCAAGAACGCCATCTGGCGCGATCAGGTCAACGCCGTCGTCGCCGGCGCGCGTCATCGACTCGATGTCACGCAGGCGCCGGCCGCGAGCGGCGCGGCGTCGATCGCCATCGACCGCCATGAGGTCGAGACGGTGCGCGCCGATCTCGAACAGCAGATGCAGTCGCATGTGCGCACGCTCGATCAATTGCCCACGGCCGTGGCGAGCTTCGACCGATCGCGGCGCCTCATCTATAGCAATGACGCTTACGCCAAGCTCTGGCAGCTCGACGCCAAATTTCTCGAACAACAGCCGACCGACGGCGAAATTCTTGACCGCCTGCGCGCGGAGCAGCGCGTGCCGGTCGAATCCGACTACAGGGCGTGGAAGGAGCGGCTGTTTGAGGCCTATCGGTCGCCCGAGCCTGTTCGCCATACCTGGCATCTGCCCGACGGGCGCATTATCGATGTCGTCGCGCACCCCAATCCGCAAGGCGGCGTCACCTATCTCTATGACGATACGACCAAGGCCTATGATCTCGAAACGCGGTTCAATGCGCTGGACCGCATGCAGAGCGAGACGTTGGAGACGCTGCATGAAGGCGTCGCGGTTTTCGGCCCCGACGGCCGCTTGAAGTTCAGCAACCCCGCCTTCGCCAGGCTCTGGCGGCTCGATCCCGATGAACTCGCGACGAAGCCGCGCTTCGACGCGCTTGTCGCCCAATGCCGCGCGCTGCATGCCAATGACGAGACGTGGGCGGCGCTGCAAGGCTTCGTCACGAGCCTTAACGATATGCGCGAAGGTTTCACCCGCCGCATCGAGCGCAGCGACGGCGTCGTGCTCGACTGCACGGCGCAATCGCTGCTTGACGGCGCGGCGCTTCTGACTTTCGTCGACGTCTCCGCCGACGTGAATGTCGAGCGCGCGCTCACCGATCGTAACAAGGCGCTGCTCGCCGCCGAGAAGCTGCGCAACGACTTCATCCATCACGTCAGTTATGAATTGCGTTCGCCCCTCAACAACATCAACGGCTTCGTGCATCTCCTGGGAGAAGAGTCGACCGGCCCGCTCAATGCGCGGCAGCGCGAGTATCTGGGCTACGTCAACAAATCCTCGGCGGCGCTGCTTGCCATCATCGACGATATTCTCGATCTCGCGACGATTGACGAAGATGCGCTGGAGCTGCAGTTTTCCGATGTCGACGTCGAGGCGACGATGCGCGCCGCGATCGAGGGCGTCCAGGATCGGCTCGCGGAAAATTCGATCGACGTGCACATCGTCGCAATGGATGATGTCGGAACATTCCGCGGCGACGCCAAGCGCGTTCGCCAAATATTGTTCAATCTTCTCTCCAACGCCATCGGCTTCTCGCGTCCCGGCCAGACCGTGACGCTCGCCGCGATGCGGCGCGAAAATGAGGTCGTCTTCAAGGTCACCGATCGCGGACGCGGCATTTCGCCCGAAATTCTCGAGCGCGTCTTCGATCGTTTCGAGTCGCATACGGCGGGCTCACGGCATCGCGGCGTCGGCCTGGGGCTTTCCATCGTGCGCGCCTTCATGGAGCTGCATGGTGGCAAGGTCTTTATCGACTCCGCTCCGGGCGAAGGCACGACCGTCACCTGCGTCTTTCCGGCGCCCGCGGCGGGCCAAGAAAAACGCCGCACGGCAAGCGAAGGAGGGGCCGAGTGAGTGAGGAGTCGTCCTCCAAGACGGTTTGGCGCGTCGACATCGCCAATGAGGCGGAGACGGCGGCGCTGGCGCAGGAGCTCGCGACGCTCATCTGCAACGGGGACACGGTCGCGCTTGCCGGCGATCTCGGCGCCGGCAAGACCACCTTTGCGCGCGCGATGATCCGCTCCCTGCTCGATGACCCGACCCTCGAAGCGCCGAGTCCGACCTTCACGCTGATGCAAACTTATGAGGGCGGCGGCAAACGCATCGTGCACGCCGACTTTTATCGGTTGGAGAACGCCGCCGAATTGGCGGGACTGGGCTGGGAAGAGGCGACCGAAGACGCGATCGTGCTGGCCGAATGGGCCGAGCGCGTGCGCGAAGCCTTCTCGGACGACAGGCTCGAAGTGCGCTTAAGTTTCGTCGACGCGGAAAATCGCGACGCGCGCCGCGTCACGGTCTCCGGCTATGGGGCTTTCGCGGCGCGACTCGCTTCCTTCAAGGCGCTACGCGAACTGCTGCGCAAGGAAGGCTGGGCCGACGCGAAGCGCAGCTTCCTGCAAGGCGACGCCTCCACCAGAGCTTATGAGAGACTTGCGAAGGAAAACGGCCAGCGCGCGATCTTGATGATCTCGCCGCCGCGGCCCGACGGACCGCCGATCCGCTTCGGCAAATCATACAGCGCCATTGCGCGGCTTGCCGAAAACGTCACGCCCTTCGTCGCGCTGTCGCAAGCGCTGCGCGGGCTCGGCCTCTCCGCGCCGGAGGTTTATGCGCAGGATCTCGGCGCCGGACTGCTTATCATCGAGGATCTCGGCGGCGAGGGCGTCGTCGGCGAAAACGGCCCCATCGTCGAGCGCTATCTCGAAGCGGCCGGCGCGCTCGCTTATCTTCACGCGCAACGCCTGCCGGACATGCTGACGATTCAGGGCGTCGGCAACTACCATATTCCGCCTTATGATCTCGACGCGCTGTTGATCGAAGTTGAGCTGCTGCTCGACTGGTATGTCGCCCATGCGAAAGCCGCGATCGCCTCCGGCCCGCGCGCGATCTTCATAAATCTCTGGCGTCACGCCTTGATCGATGTGGCGAGCGGGCCGCCGACATGGACGCTGCGCGATTATCATTCTCCTAATCTTCTATGGCTGCCGCAGCGCGAAGGCGTCGCGCGCGTCGGCATTATCGATTTCCAGGACTGCGTGCTGGGCCATCCGGCCTACGACATGGCTTCGCTCGGGCAGGACGCCCGCGTCGCCGTGCCCGACGATCTGGAGTTGAAGCTCGTCGCCCATTACGCCAAGCTGCGCCGTGAAGCCGACGCAAGTTTCGACATGGCGGCTTTCGCCAAGGCCTATTCGATTCTCGCCGCGCAGCGCGCGACGAAAATCCTGGGCATTTTCGCGCGGCTCGATCAGCGCGACGGCAAGGCGCAATATCTCGCGCATCTGCCGCGCGTCGAGGCTTATCTGAGAAAGAGCTTGCGCCATCCGGCGCTCGCTGACATTAGGGCTTGGTATGAGGCCAATCTCCCCAGCCTGTTTCGCGACGTCTGACGCGCGGGCGGCGACGCATGTTCCAAGCGTCGCCATGGTGTTCGCCGCGGGACTGGGGACGCGCATGCGCCCGCTGACCGACAGGACGCCCAAGCCGCTCGTTTCCATCGCCGGACGCACATTGATCGACCGCGCGCTTGACGATTTCGCTGAAGCCGGCGTTGAGACGGCGATCATCAATGTTCATCACCTCGCCGATCAGATCGAGGCGCATCTTGCGAGCCGCGCGCGCCCGCGCATCGTGATTTCCGATGAGCGCGCGCGTCTCCTGGATCAGGGCGGCGGCGTCAAGAAGGTCTTGCCGCTCATCGGCGATAAGCCTTTCTTCATCTGCAACACGGACGCCTTCTGGGTCGGCGCCGCGCAGTCCAATATTCTCGCGCTCGCCGAGGCTTGGGACGCAGAGAAGATGGATGTCGCGCTGCTGCTTGCGCCGACGGCAGGCAGCGTCGGCGTCGATTGGCCCGGCGATTTCGATCTTGATTCCGAAGGCCGCATCATGCGCCGCGACGGGCCGAAGCCCTATGTTTACGCCGGCGTCGGACTGATGAACCCGCAGCTCTTTGCAAACGCCGCCGACGATGTTTTCAAGCTCGCGCCGTTTTTCTTCAGCGCGGCGCAAGAGGGACGGCTCTATGGCGTCGTCTCAAGCGGGCTTTGGCTTCATGTCGGCACGGTCGCGGCGATCGCCGAAGCTGAAGAAGCGATCGCGGCGCGGCGCGGTTGAGCGGCCTCGCCATGATCGCCAAGCGGCGCAATCTCTTCACCATCGCGCCAGGCGCGCCATTTCTTGAAACATTCGTCTCGGCCTTGCTCGATGGCGCCATCGTTCCCGCCTTCTCTCGCGAGACGCCGCCGCTCGAAATGGCGCGCGCAACGATCTATGTGCCGACGCAACGCGCGGCCCGGGCGCTCGCCGTCGAATTCGCGCGCGCTTTCGACGGGCATGCGACGCTGCTGCCGCGCATTCTGCCGCTCGGCGCGTTGGAGGAGCGCGAGGCCGCCGCGCTGTTCGACGCGGATTTGGTCTCCAGCGGCGACGACGCGTTGTCGCCGCCGATCGAGGAATTGGAGCGCCGCCTGCTGCTTTCTCGGCTCATCATGCAATGGGCGCAGGCGATGGAGCGGGCGATCATTTCGATCGATCCATCCGGCGCGCCCAATTTGCATGAGAGCGAACCTTTCCTCGTCGCCTCGACTCCCTCGGCCGCTTTTGCGCTCGCCGCCGATCTCGGCGCGCTGATCGACGAATGCAATATCGAAGGGATTTCTTTCGAAGCATTCGAGAGATTGAGCGACGACGCCTTCAACAATTATTGGGCGATCACGACGAGGTTTCTACGTGTCGCGCTGCACGAATGGCCGGCGATTCTCGCCGAGCGCGGCCGGCTCGACGCGAGCGCCTTTCAGAAGCGCCTCGTCGAAGGGCAGATAGCAGATCTGGCGCGACAAATGTCCAACGCGCCGGTGATCGCGCTCGGCTCTACCGGCGCGCATCCGACGACGGCGCGGCTTCTCGCCGCAATCGCCTCGCTCGATAATGGCGCCGTCGTTCTGCCGGGACTCGATCAAATCATGAGCGAAAGCGCCTGGGCGCGCGTGGGCCAAGGGGACGGGCGCGACGAACCGGCTTTCACCCATCCGCAAACAATGTTGAAGCGCCTGCTCGCGACGATGGGCGCGGCGCGAGACGACGCGCGCGAACTCGGCCGTCTCTCGCCTGCGCTCGCCGCGAGGCGCCCCCTTGTCTCGCAGGCCATGCTGCCGGCAGACGCTACATCCGCATGGCGCGACTATCGCGCCGCTGATGGCGCCGGCTTTGCGGCGGCGCTTGAAAATCTCGTCTCCTTGGAGGCGCCCGACGAACGGCTCGAGGCGCTGACGCTCGCGCTTTTCATGCGCGAGGCGCTGGAGACGCCGGGACGCACGGCGGCGCTCGTGACGCCTGACCGCAACATCGCGCGGCGCGTTGCCGCCGAACTGCAACGTTTCGATATCGAGATCGACGATTCCGGCGGCAAACCGCTCGCGACGACGCCCATCGGCGCGCTGGCGCGGCTGATCGCCGCCTTCGGCGCCAATGGCGCAGGCGCGGTGAATGTCGCGGCGTTGCTCGCGCATCCGCTGACGCGTCTTGGCTTAACGCGCGCCCATGTCGCGACGCTCGCGCAGCTTGTCGAGATAGGCGTGCTGCGTATGCTGGGCTCGGTCAACGGCGGCTGGGCGGCGCGCGCCGTCACGGCGCGCGAACTTGCGCGCGCGCCGCATGCGCATCCGGCGGCGCGGCGCATTAGCGACGACGACTGGCGCGCAATCGAAGATCTGTTGGCGCGCTTTGACGCCGCTTTCGCGCCTTTCACTACCTTGCCTGCCGAGGCTTCCCTCTCGGATCGCGCATCCACACATCGCGCGGCGCTTGAAGCCGTGACCGCCGGCGATGACGAGATTGGCGACGAAGGCGCTGCGACGCTTTTCGAGCTTCTGGAGCGACTGGCGCGCGCCGAAGCGCCGCCTGGCTTCGACGCGTTGAGCTATGCGGCGCTTTTCGATCGCATCGCTTTCGAGACGACGCTGCGCGGTCCGCGACGCGCGCATCCGCGGCTCAAGATTCTAGGACCCCTGGAGGCGCGTCTCATTGACGCCGATCTCATCCTGCTTGCCGGTCTCGACGAAGGCGTCTGGCCGCCGCAGACGGACACGGGCGCCTTTCTCAATCGCTCCATGCGCGCGCAGCTCGGGCTGATGGCGCCCGAGCGCCGCATCGGCCAGAGCGCGCATGATTTTGTCATGGCGCTCGGCGCCAAGCGCATCGTGCTGAGCCGCGCCGTCAAGCGCGACGGCGCGCCCACGGTTCCTTCGCGTTTTGTCGCGCGCTTATCCGCGCTCGCTGCCGGGGCCTTCGCAGATTGCAAGGCGCGCGGCGACAGGATGCTTGCGATCGCCGCCATGCTCGATCGCCCGAAAGAGACGATATCCATCTCTCGGCCCGAGCCGCGCCCGCCCCTCGATCTACGGCCGCAAAGATTGAGCGTCACCCGCATCGAACGCCTGCGACGCGATCCTTACGCGATCTTCGCCGAATATGTCCTCAAACTCGCGCCACTGCCGCCGCTCGGTTCTGAGCCCGGCGCGCGCGAAATCGGCGTCGCCATTCATGAAGCAATCGCAAAATTCGTGGCGCATCATCCGCGCGGCGCCTTGCCGCCCGACGCGCGCCAAACGCTGCTCGCTTTCGCGCGCGAAAAGCTCGACGGCTTCATGAAAGACCCGGCTTTCGCGAGTTTCCAATGGCCGCGCATTGAAGCGGGGCTCGATCACGCGCTCGCCTTCGAGCTGGAGCGTCGCGCGGTAGGAGGCGATATCTTCATCGAGACGCGCGGCGAGATGGCGCTCACGCTGGAGGGCGGCGCGCGCTTTCTGCTCACAGCCGTCGCCGATCGCATCGAGATCGATCCGCAAGGGCGCGCCAGTGTTTTCGACTATAAGACGGGCGCGCCGCCAACGAATGCGCAAGTCGAAGTGGGCTGGTCGCCGCAACTGACGCTGGAAACCGCGATGGTCGAGGCTGGCGCCTTCAAGGAGGTTGGTGCGCGAGAAGTTTCAGGCGCCGCCTATGTCGGCCTCAAGAATGGCGGCAAGACACAGTGGCTGAAAGGAAAGGAAAAGTCCTTCGCAGACATCGTCGCCGAGCACCGCGCCGAGGTCGAGAAGATGCTGTCGCAGTTTCACGATGAGGCGACGCCTTACGCCTCGCGGCCTCATCCAGCCTTCATGGGCGACGCCGGCGATTACGATCATCTCGCGCGCGTGAAGGAATGGCTGCGCGGCGGCGGAGACGGCGCATGAGCGCGCGCCCCGTCGCCAGGGAAACCCAGCGGCGCCAACGCGTCGCGTCCGATCCGGGAATTTCCGCCTGGGTCTCGGCGCATGCGGGCTCCGGAAAGACGCATGTGCTCACGCAGCGCGTCCTGCGCCTCCTGCTTGCAGGGACGCGTCCCTCGCAAATCCTCTGCCTCACCTATACGAAAGCCGCGGCCGCCAATATGGCGACGCGGGTGTTCGACGCGCTGGCGCGATGGGCGACGCTCGACGACGCGTCGCTCGCCAATGAGATCGCCAAGATTGGCGCGTCGGTCGACTCGCGCATGGATCTCGATTTCGCGCGGCGGCTTTTCGCGCGCGCGGTGGACACGCCGGGCGGCCTCAAGATTCAGACGATACACGCCTTCTGCGAGAAGCTGCTTCATATCTTTCCATTCGAGGCCAATGTTCCCGCCGCGTTTCGCGTCGTCGACGACATGGAGCGCGCCGAGCTCATGGAAGCGGCGCGCCGGCGCGCGCTCGACGCCGCCATGCGCGAGGGGGCCGAACGTCACGCGGCGCTGGCGCTTGTCGCGCGCGAAACTTCAGGCGCAGGCTTCGATATGCTCTGCGCCGAGCTGCTGCGTCATCGCCAAATATTCGCGCGCATGCGGGAGCGGGACGATTATGCCGCGCGTCTAAGCGCTAAATTCGGTTTGCATGGCGACGAGACGCTGGCGCGGATCGAGGCGGCGATCATCGACGAAGGAGAGCCGCCCACAGCGTGGCCGGCTCTCGCCAAACTGCTGCGCAGCGGATCGACAAATGATTGCAAGCTCGCCGACTCGCTTGACGCCGCTTCCGCGCTTGCGCCGCATCCAGATTGCATTGAAACCTATCTCTTAGTCTTCTTCAACAAAGACGGCGAGCCGCGCGGCGTGGGAAAAACGAAAATCGTCACGAACGGTCTCGCCAAGCGCGAACCCCAGTTGCTCGAACGAATGGAGGCTGAGCGCGATCGCCTCGCGCCGCTGATCGAAAAGCGCAAGGCGGCGGCCGCAGCCGAGCGTTCGCTGGCGCTCGTGCAACTTGGCGACGCCATTCTCGCCGAGTATGAGCGGGCGAAACGGCGCCGCGGTCTGCTCGACTATGACGACCTCATCGAAGGCGCACATAGACTGCTGCATCGCTCGAGTCCCTCATGGGTCCTCTACAAGCTCGATTCGCAGATCGACCATGTTTTGCTCGACGAGGCGCAGGATACGAGTTCGGCGCAGTGGGACATACTGGCGGCGCTCGCCGATGAATTCTGCGCCGGCTTCGGCGCGCGCGAAGCCCGCCCGGGTCCGGCGCGGAGCTTTTTTGCGGTTGGCGACGAAAAGCAGTCGATCTTCTCCTTCCAGGGCGCGGCGCCGGAGAGATTCGACGCTATGCGCCGCGACTTCGAGCGCCGTTTCGGCGTCGTCGAGCGGCGCTTTGAGTGGGTGAGGCTCACGCAGTCCTTCCGCTCTGCGCCGGGCATTCTGCAGACGGTCGACGATATTTTCGCGCTTGAGGAAAATCGCAGCGGCCTCTGCGCCGACGCCGGCGAGCCGGCGCCGACGCATGAAGCGTGGAAGACTGACGTCACGGCTACTGTTGAAATCTGGGAGCCGATTGGCGCGGAGAAGGCCGAGAAGCCAACCGACTGGCGCTTGCCGATCGACTATGCCGACGCGAGCGATCCGGCGGAAAAGCTCGCACGCAAGCTTGCGCGAAAGATCAAATCGCTGCTCGCGCCCGAAAGCGGCGAATGCGTCGAAGACAATGGCGCGCTGCGCCCAGCGCAGGCGGGCGACATAGTCATTCTCGTACGTAAGCGTAGCGCTCTTTTCGAGGCGATCATTCGCGCTTTGAAGAGCGAGCATGTGCCGGTCGCCGGCGCGGACCGGCTCAATCTCGCCGATCATATCGCGGTCAACGATCTCGTCGCGCTGGGACGCGCCGCGCTGCTGCCGGAAGACGATCTGACGCTGGCGATCGTTCTGAAGTCGCCTTTCTTCGGCTTTACGGACGATGACCTGATTGCGCTCGCGCCGCATCGCCCGGCTTCGCTTCATGAAGCGCTGGCGCAGGCCGAAGATCGGCGCTTTCGCGCGGCGGCGCAGCGTCTGCAACAATTACGGCATGACGCCGCCGAGCTAACGCCCTTCGATTTTTACAGCCGCGTCCTGGGGCCGCAGGGTGGCCGCGCGCAGCTCGTCGCGCGGCTGGGCGCCGAGGCCGACGACGCCATTGATGAATTCTTGAAGCTCTCGGCCGTATTTGAACGCGAACAGCCATCCTCGCTCACGAGCTTCCTCGCCATGGTGGAAGCTCTCGACCTCTCAATCAAGCGCGACATGGAATCGGCCGGTGGCGCCGTGCGCGTCATGACCGCTCATGCGGCTAAGGGACTGGAGGCGAAGATCGTGTTCCTGCCGGACACATGCGGCGCGCCCTCCGGCAAGCACGATCCGAAGCTCTATGCGCTCGGAGAGGCCGATGACGCCGCGCTTGTCTGGTCACTCGGCAAAGAGAGCGATCCGTCGGCCTTGGCGCAGGCGCGCGATGCGCATCGACGCGCCGAGCGCGAGGAGAATCAGCGTCTGCTTTATGTCGCGCTGACGCGCGCCGAAGAGCGCCTGTATATTTGCGGTCATCACGGGCCAAGAGGGCGCGCGGACGGCTGCTGGTATGACGCCATTTTCAATGCGCTCGAAGCGAGTTGCGAATCTCTGCCCGATCCGCTCGATCCCGGGTCCACGATTTGGCGGCGCGGCGCGGCGCCGCCGCGCTTCGATCTGGCGCGAATTGACGCGGCGCCGGGCGCCGTCGAAATTCCTTCCTTTGCTCTAACGCCGGCGCCGCGCGAAGAAGCGCCCGCCCCGCCGTTGCGGCCCTCGAGCGCGCTCGCCGGCGCGGACATCCTGCCGCCGGCCGGCGACACGGCGGCCACCACCCGCGCCGACGCCGAGCGGCTCTTATACGGCCGTCTGGCTCATGCGCTGTTGCAGCATCTTCCGGCCTGCGCGCCGCAGCTGCGCCATGAGGCGGCGCGCCGCTTCCTCGACGCGCGCGGCGGCTTGTTCGATGAAGATCGGCGCGTCGCGCTAGCGAAGACGACGCTCGCGGTGATCGCCGACGAGCGTCTCGCGCCGCTCTTTGGACCGGACTCGACCCCTGAAGTCGATGTCGTTGCGACGCTCGACAATGGCGTCGTCGTCTCGGGTCGTATGGACCGCCTCGCCGAGACGGCGAGCGAAGTCCTGATCGCCGATTTCAAGACGGGGCGGCCGCGCGCTGTTCTAGAAGCCGAGCATTTGCGCCAGCTTGCATTGTATCGCGCGGCGATCGCGCCTCTTTATCGCGGCAAACGCGTGCGCTGCCTTCTCGTGTGGACGCAGAACGCCACCGTGATCGAGGCGGAGGAAGCGGCGCTGGAGCTTGCCTTGATTCAAGCGCTGGCGGACGCCGAGCGTTAACGAAGATAAAACTGCGGCGCCTCATTTTTTGAGTTCGATGGAACCTGCCGAAAAGCGGCACACGCTATTCATCACACGACGATGATCGATGACGAAGAGTTTACGCTCGTGCGGCCAATGCCTCTGGCGCTTCGATTGATGCTCGGCGCCGCTGGCCTCTTTGCGATCATTATGCCCGCGTGGGAGTTTCGCCAGGTTTTCTTGCATCCGACGTGGCTATCCCTGTTCTTCGCCGTCATAACGCTCGGCGCCTGGTCGGTTGGCGGCGTCTTCGTCGCCGCCGCCATTTTCGGCGAGGATCAGCGCTGGACCGTGCGCGATGGCGAGATTGAAATCGCTCGCCGCACGCTCTGGCGCGCCTCCGCTACTGTAATCCGCGGCGCGGATGTGAGCGTAATGTCGATTGAGGAGACGAGCTGGGATAGCGGACCCAATACGTATAGCGTCACGCTACTGCTGCGCAGCGGGGAGAAATTCGAAACGCCTGGCTTCGAGAAGCGCGACAATGCGCAAGAGCTCGAAACGCGTCTGCGCCAACGGCTTCATCTCGCCTGAGCGTCAGCCGCCATACGATCGCGCCAGAACTCCATCATCTGCGCCGCGACGGTCATTGCGATCGGGCCGAGCACGAGGCCAGCCGCGCCAAAGAGCTGCAGGCCGCCGAGCAAAGCGATGAATGTCGGCACCGTATGGAGGCGCAATCCTTCGCCGACAAGCAGCGGACGGATCAGATTGTCGGCGCTGGCGATCACCAAGCCGCCCCAAGCCGCAAGGATCGCGGCGTCGGCCCAGCGTCCTTCAATCGCGAGATAGATCGACGCGGGTATCCAGACGACGAATGTTCCGAGCACCGGAACGATCGCCAACAGGCCCATGATCAGCGACCAGAACGCCGGCGATGGAAAATCCAACCACCAGAACATCAAGCCGCCCAATGCGCCCTGAAGCGCGGCGACAGCGAGCGTTCCGTAGATGATGGCTGAAATGGTGTTGCGCACGCGCACAACGAGCTTGCCGGTCTCGACATCGGAGAAGGGCGACAGTCGTCTCAACATTTCAAGTCCGGCGACCCGGTCGCGCAGGAAGAAAAACAGCAGATAGAAAGCGAGCATGATCGTGAGAATCTGACCTGTCGACTGGCGGATGACCGTTGCGCTGGCGTTGGTTAGCGTGGAGGCGACCCGCTGCAGGACGCCTTGCAGATCGACCTGCGCGTCAATCCAGGCATTCAAGGTTTGCAGCCAGGGATGGGCGTCCAGGAATTTTCGCCAATTCCCTTTGGCGATTTCCTCTTGAATATATCCCGCGCCGACGATCGCTTCGTTGATCAGTCTTTCCGAAACGAGCAGGAGAGGCGCGACGACGATCAGCGCCACGACAAGAACGGAGACTCCTGCTGCGAGCGAGGGGCGGAACCACGTCTCGATGAACCGATGCGGCCGCGCGAAGACGACGGCCATGACAAGCGCCCATGTCAAAGCGGACAGAAACGGCGCCGTGATCCAGAGCGTAATCGCGATGAAGACGAGCGTAATGGCGAGTCTTGCAAGAAAAGTGATGTCGATGGCTGGCCGGGGCTGCGGATCGCCCGCGGCCTTGGCTTCTGTTTCCTCGGACATCATGAGCTCCCTGTCGCGCCGTTCGCATCATAGTCGGGGCGCGCGGGGCGCTTGGCAAGCTTGCTAAAAGGCGCAGGCTTCCGGCAGTTTCTCGTCGGACCAGTCGGCGAATTTGGGCGCGGGCGTCTTGATGGCGACCGGCTTGCCGTTGCGCACGCCCTTGCCACTCAGGTAATTCAGATCGCAGGAATGGCTTTTGAGGTCGATCGTGTCACGCGCCTCACGCGTCAGTCCGGCGACGATGAATTCCTTACTGCGATAGACGATTGTGAGCGTCTGGCTCCAGCGGCCGCGGCCGATCGCGTCGTTCTCGGATTTGACGAGCAGCGAACCTTTGCCGCTTAGTTCGAGCGAGGGCCGCGTGCCCCACATTGCGCCGCTCCAGGCGGCGTTCTTCTTGACGAGGGCAGGTTTCGCCGGCGCGGCGCGCGACGGCTCCAGCGCGCGATAGATGTAGAGATCGGCGCCCGCGTCGTCATTCTCGACGAGCACGGCGCGGTCCGTATCGCCATTCGATTCGAAACTGAGAG
>CAZCJY010000037.1:1445-15403 GCA_964498975.1 uncultured Methylocystis sp. | reverse complement strand
GACGCCGAACCCTTCCCAGCCCGCGAGCGAGGAATCGCCGATTGTTCGCGCGATCACGTCGAGCGACAGTTCCAAGCGGTCCGCTTCCTCGGCGTCAATGGTGAAAGCGAGATCGCGCTCCTTGGCGAGCCGTGCAAGCGCGAGCAGGCGCGGCGGCAGTTCACGCAGCACGCGTTCGCGCGAAATCGCTTCGTAGCGCGGATGAAGCGCGGACAGCTTGACGGACATTCCCGGCCGCGCGGGCAGCCGCCCGTCGCTGGCGTTCGCGCCAATCGCACGGATGGCGTGGGCATAGGCGTCGAAATAGCGTTCGGCGTCCTTCGCCGTGCGCGCGCCTTCGCCGAGCATGTCATAGGAGAAGCGTTCGCTGCGATTTTGCGCCCGCTCCAGCGCCGCTTCGATCGTTTCGCCAAAGACGAAATGCGCGCCCATCAGCTTCATCGCCTGGCGCGCAGCGCCACGCAGCGCCGGCAGGCCAAGGCGCCGGGCGAGATCGGCGACGACGCCGCGCGGTTCGCTCGCGTCGACGATGCGCGCCGAAAGTCCAAGCGCGAAGGCGCAAGCCTGCACCAGCAGCGCGTCGCTCGAAGCTTCGTGATGCGAGAAATCGCCTGAGGCCAGTTTGTCGGCGATGAGTTGGTCGGCGGTGGCGTCATCGGGCACGCGCAGCAGCGATTCGGCCAGCGCCATCACCGCCAATCCTTCGCGCGAAGAAAGTGAAAATTCGTGGAGAAAATCCTCGACGCCGCCGAACATGTCGCGCCGCTCGCGCATATCGCGCACGAAGCAGCGCGCGGTCCTGGCGATGGCGTCGCGCGTTGCAGGGTCCGGACGCGACTTAAAGAAAGCCGCGGCGAAGGCTTCGTCCGCCAGCGCATAAGGCGCTGAGAACGGCGCCAGCAAGGCCATGTCATCTATGTTCACTGGTCGTCGGCCCCCAACTCTAACAAGATATGAGTGGGGCGATCCGACTTGCCAAGGCGTGACAGATTGAATCGGCCTCGCGCCTGATTAGATCTTACTGCCCTCCGCTCCTGGCAGAGCGCAACGCCAGCGCGTGACCGTCAGATTGGGATGCTCGCCCGACCATTGAGCGATATAAGGCATCGCTTGCATCATGCAGTTATTCGTCGAGCCCGTGGCGGATTCGAGAACGAGCTTGCGTTCGTCGCAGGCCGCAGGCTGCGCCAGCGTGCAAACAGTAAGGATGAGTTCGACGAAATTCATCGCGATCTCCTTGCGTAAGCGCCGCGCATCGGCGGCGCTAATCTAAAGCAAGGGTAATGCCGGTCAGGCGGGGGTCAATATCTCGCCCTTGCCATAGACCGCCGTGTCTCCGCCATAGCGGCGGAGCTTGCCGGAAAGAAGCGCCGCCGCCGCGGGGCTGTCGCTCTTCAGACTGCGGGCGAAAAGCCTTGCGAAAGTAAGGTCGTGCGCGCCGCAATCGACATAGGTGGGTCCGAAGCAGCCGCCTCGGCTCAACACGATGGAGCCGCGCTTGTTGAGATAGCCGATACGGCCCTGCGACTGGCCCAAAACGAAGATCGTGCCGGCGATGACGCGCGACCCCACGTCTTCTCCTGCATCGCCTTCGATCACAATAATGCCGCGCCGCAGCCGGTCGCCCGCGCGTGCGCCGGCCTTGCCGCGCACGATCACGCGCCCACCCGCCATGCCCGCAAGCTCTCCTGCGAGCGGACCGGCGAGAAAATCGCCGGCGTCGCCGCCGATTTCAATATGCGCGCCGAGATTGCCGGAGGCGGTGAAGGGGCCGGCGCTTCCGCTCACCGAAATCCTCCCGCCCTTCGCCAGGCGCCCTAGCTGCGCGCCGACGTCGCCTTCGACATGGATGGCGAAGTCAGGCAGCAGTTTCGCGCCGATAAGATCGAAGCGCGACGACCCGCCTTCATAGCGAATGTTCTTTAGATCGCCCTCGGAGACCTTGAACACATCGCCGACTTTCGTCGACGCGCGCGTCGTGCCGATCTCGATCTGCTCGATCTGCGCAACGGAGCGGCCAGCCAATCGGTCTGGCGTCAGCGCCGAGAGATCGACGCGCTGCGGCGGCTCCTGACGGAGCGTGAAGGTGAAAGGCTTCACGGCAGCAAGTCCTTCAGATGATAGTGGAACGGACCAAGCTTGCCGCCGTAATTGCCGGCGCCGACGCGCTTGGCGCCTGTTTCCGGCCCCATGTCGATGATCGCCTTCAGCCCCGCGCGCATGGCTTCGCGCACGGCGGCGTCGGTGAGGCCGTCGATGACAATTTCCTGCACGCAGCCGATGTCTTCGTCGAGCGCGCTTTTCGTGACGCCGCGCAGCGTCGGGCAATAAGCGTCGTTGGTAGAGGCGCTCATCCCCTTATATTGCGAGCCGACCTTGGAGCCGGAGCGGACGATGCCGCCGGGGAAAGGCGCAATGGCGCCGCGCACGGCTTCGACCGCCGCGACCCCGGCTTCGGTCGCGCGCATCGTCGACTCCCAGTCGGCGCCCATCACCAGAAGATTGCCGCCGCCGACGGACTTCTTCGTCAGCCCGACCTTGCCCTCGCAGAAGAACTCGCCATCCATCACCGGCACGCGCCAGAAACGGCGGCCATCCACGACCTTGGACATCTGCCATTTGTCGCCGAACTGACGCACCGCGTCGCCGACCTTGATCTCGAACTCGCCTTCGACCGTCGAATAGACGGCGGAGCCGGGACAGGTCAGCACGCATTGGCCGAGCCGGTTGACGAGTTGCTTCTCCGCGTCCTTCGACGACATGGCGAAAAGCAGCGCGCGCACGCCGGGGCGTCCGTCCGGCGTTTCTTCCGGCGGAACCTCTCGGTCGACGCCCGCCTCGCAGCCGCAGCCGATGACGGAAGTCGCGAAACCGGTCATCGTCAGCGCCGCTTGGCGCGCCCATTTGGCGTTCGGCGCAGTGATGAGAATGCCCGTCCCGCTCATCGGGAAGGCTTCGGCGAAACTGTCGTCGATGCGTACGCCGTTGCGAGTTAAATCCGGCATGCGACCTCCGCAAAGGCGTCCGTATTCGGCAGCGCGGCGTCTGGTAGGTCGAAAATCGTGCGCGGCAAGCCGTAAAGCTCGTCGTAATAGGAATCGAGGCGTTTGACGATCCTTTGATCGTAACGCGGCCGGATATGCAGCGTCTTGCCGCGCGTATAGCGGGAGACCTCCCCGTCGCGCACGACAAGCTCGCCGTCCTTGAAGACATAGGCGGCGCGGCGGAACATGCCGGCGATGTCGCGGCCGGGCTTATAGACCGCGATGTCGGCGACGGCCCCCGGACCGAGCTGGCCGCGGTCCATGAAGCCGAAGAGCTTCGCCGCGCCGGAGCGGCTCATCTGGGCGATTTCGTAGAGCGTATATTCGCGCGTGATCGACGGCAGCGTCGTATGCTCGAGCACCTCCGCCGGCAGGCGCGACATATGTTGCGCGCGGAGATCCGCGCTCATCAGAAGCGCGAAAAGCTCCGGGTAAGTCGTGAACGGCCCGCCGTTCGGATGGTCGGTGGTGAAATACACCTGCTCGGGATTTTCGATGAGCAGGAACAGCTCCAGCCCCGCTGCCCATTGAATGGCGTTATAGTAGTTCGAAATCTTATAGGCATAGGGGACGATGCCGCCGCCATTGGCGTCGCCGTCGAAAATCGCGCCCTTCTTCGGACTGGCGCCCGGCAGGCTGTTGAACTGCTTCAAGACATCGGAAGAGATGGTCACCGTTTGGGAGAACATGACCTGGCCGACGTCGACGCTCACATTCTTATTGGCGTTGATCTTCTCGGCGAAGCGCGCGCCGGCGGAGGAGAAGCCGTTCTTGCCTTCCGTGCCGTAAGCATAAAACTGCACATGCGCCAGATGCAGTGGCAAGCCCTGCGCCGCGTCGATCGTCTCGATCGCCGTCTCGATGTTGCCTGCAAGGCCGAGATTATTCATATGCAGATGCAGCGGATGAACGATGCCAACCGCCTGCGTCGCCTTTTGCAGCGCCTGGAAAATCTGGCGCGAGGTCAGGCCGTAAAATGGCACCACGTCATCGAGGCCGAAGGCGCGCATATTCTCCTTGAAGGCCTCGACGCCGCCGGGGTTGATGCATTTCAATCCGAGCGAGCGCGTATTCTCGACGGTCTGAGCGACATAGTCGTTGATCGCGCCGTCTTTTTCGCCGTCGCGCAACATGCCGAGCAGGAAGTCGTCATTGCCGAGAACGGTGAGCGCGCCCCTGTCGATGATTGGAACGTCATTGAGTTCGAGATGCGTCTGCAATGCGTGATGGGGCGCCATCGCCGGCTCGACGACCGTGGTGAAGCCCATCTGCGCATAAAGGCGTCCGGTCTCGAATGTTGACCATTTGGCGGTGGAGAGCGGCGTGCCGGCGAGCCGGGCGCGAATGGCGCGATGCAACTCCGGCAACAGCAGACGCGCTGTATTCACATTGCCGCCAGCGATATGCGAATGAATGTCGATGGCGCCGGCCATCACGATATGGCCGGAAACGTCGATTTCCCGGCCCGGCTTACGGCCGTCTGGAGACGCGACGATGCGGCCGTCCTCGAACCATATGTCGCCGATCGCGTCCTGCCCTGTCGCGGGATCGACGACATGGCCGCCGCGTAAAACTGTCAGCGCCATGCGTCCTCCGAAACTTTCGCCCTGATGGCTTCGACGACCTCGGCGACGCTCGGCGCGTTCGACGGCGCGCTCGCCTGGCGCAAGGTCATGCCGCCTGTTTCCTGAGCCATCAGCACAGCGTCATGGGTGACGCCCGGCTGGCCCACTTCGATGTATAGGCCGCGCGACGGCGCGGCGCCCGCCGGCGCGAGCGTGACGAGCGGAATGTCGCCCCGCGACCAGGGCGGCGGCTCGCCGTCGAAAGCGGAAATCCACAAGGCCGCGTCGGCCTCGCCGCTGTCGACAAGCCGCGACGCCTCGAAACGCCAAGGATCATGCTCCGGATAGCCGCGGCCAAAGCCGGTGCGCGGCGGAAAGCCCGTCATCCAGCCAGCGGTCTGCGTCACCCCTGACGCGCCGCTACGGCCGCCGATATGCACGCCGGTGAAGCGCGTCGTCGCATTGAGATCGATGACGAGGCTTTGCATCATCTCGATCGCCAGCGGATCGAGACCCGAAGCGGCCCAGACGAAGCAACCGAAACGCGCGCTCTTCAATGTCTCGACCACGCCGTCGATCAGTTTGACCTTGTCCGGATCGAGCGCGACGGGGCGTCCGCCGAATCGGGCCCGCCACGCCGCCAGCACGCCGGAAATTTCATGCGCAGAAGCGGGGATGACCTTCGCTCCCGAAATGGCGCCGGCTTCCGTTCTGTCCGGCCCGAGCCAAATCACCTTGCGCGGCTGATGCGCTTGCGCGCCTCGACGCGGCGTCTGACCGAGCGCGAGGCGTTCCAGCATTCCCGGCCAAGATTGCGTCAGGCCGGCGCCGACGAGCACAACGCAATCGGCGCGCAGCCGCGCTTCGTTGGGCGTGGTCGTGAACATGCCGAAGGAGCGCTTGACGTCGAGATCGGCGAGCATGTCGCGCGAGGCGAGATGGTCGAAGGCGCCGCGCAGACGCTCGGCGAGCAGGATCGCCGCACGCGCGCCGGCGATATCGGCCCCGAGCCCCGCGACGAGGGGAAAACGGGCGCCGCTTAGAATCTGAGCGGCTTGCCCATAGGCGTCCTCGATCGCGATCGCCTTGCCGTCGAGCGTCGCTGTTCCCATCCCTACCCCGCTGCCAGAGGCGCCCGCGCGCGGTCAGCGGAGCGAGCTCTATCCATTTGTTTTTTAGCGCCTACTCGCTGAATCCAGTGGTTCCGCCCGCAAGCCGCCTATGCCTAGCAGCCGTTCACGCGCCTGTCGAGACGCCCATCCGTCATTTGCATGGCGCGTGACGCCGAGGCGTGGCTATGCTTGCCCGATAGTGCAGCGCACACTATTTGCGCAGCGACGGCGATCATGTTAAATGCTCCGCCGAGCTCGAACCTGCAGGCGCGGCGACGCCGGTCATAAGCAGGAAAAAGCCGTAAGAGTCCCAAACGGAGGAAAGCAATGGCCTGGACGACTCCCGTGATTGTCGAAGTTTGCGTCGGCATGGAAATCACCAGCTACGAGTCCGCCGAGATCTAAATTCCGGCGCGGCCCGCCGCTTCGGCGGCGCAACAGCAATTTTCGAATCGAGCCGGCAGGAAGAGCGCTGCGCATAGCAGACGGACTCTTCGGATTGCCGGCTCGATCTTTTTATGGGCCCGTTTCCGGCGGCGCGGCGCCGGTAGAACGGACCGCCGCTTTCGACGCGCGCGGCCGTCGACCACGCTATCGCCGCGCGGCTTGATCGCAGGAGGCGAAGCATGCGTCCGTCTTTTTTTATTGCGCTCATTTGCGGCGCCTTGGCCGCCTCCGCCGCGCGCGGCGACAGCGCCGATTTAAAGAAGCTTCTCGATGACGCGAAGCAGAACTTCCAACCGATCGCCATTGTGCCCGCAGCCAAGGACCCCATCGCCGTCGCGCGCGTAGAACTGGGCCGGCGCCTCTTTTTCGAAAATCGCGTTTCGATGGATGGCAATGTGAGCTGCTCGCATTGCCATCCGCCGGACAAGCAAGCGAGCGACGGACTGCCGAAGGCGATCGGCGTATTCGGTAAGGAAAATCCACGCAACGCGCCGTCGATCTTCAACGCCGCGCTGAACTTCAAGCAGCATTGGCGCGGCGATCGCGAATCTCTCGAAGAGCAGGCGGAAAAGTCGCTGTTAGGTCCGGTGAGCTTCGGCAATCCGGATCAGGCGACGGCGATGGGCAAGCTCAAGGCCATTCCCGATTACGGCGGCGCCTTCGCCAAAGCCTTTCCGGGTGACAAGGATCCGATCAATTCGAAGAATTGGGGCGTCGCCGTCGCCGCCTTTGAACGCACGCTGCTGACGCCCTCAAAATTCGACGCTTTCCTTGGCGGCGATCTCAAAGCCTTGTCGAAAGACGAACAGGCGGGCTTGCGCCAATTCATCGATCTCGGCTGCGCCGGCTGTCACAATGGCGCTGGCGTCGGCGGCAATTCCTTTCAAAAATTCGGCGTCGTCAGCGATTACTGGAAAGAGACCGGCGTCGCGACTCCGGATAAAGGCCGCGCCGACGTCACGAAGAATGATGCGGACCTTTACGTCTTCAAGGTTCCTAGCCTGCGCAATGTAACGAAAACCGGGCCCTACTTCCACGACGGCTCCATCGCCGATCTGACCAAGGCGGTGAAAATCATGGGCAAGACGCAACTGGGTCAGGATTTGTCGGACAAGGACGCGAAGGAAATCGTCGCGTTTCTTGGCGCGCTCACTGGCCCCGTTCCGGCGAATTATTCCGCGCCGGAGCCCTATCAGGATGCGGTGGGAAGTAAGTAAGCGCGCGTTCACTCTCGCTTGCAGGAGAGTAGGCCCCTCAGGTCAGCTTCTGCTCCAGCGCGATGCGCATCAGCTCCATGGGCGTGCGGGCGCCGAGCTTGCGCTTCATGATCGAGCAAGAATTGGCGATCGTCTTATAGGAGACTTGCGTCGCGTCCGCGATCTCCGCTATGCCGAGGCCGCGGCCGAGCATTCGCAGAATTTCCAGTTCGCGCGCGCTTAGCGTCGTCAGCGGACTAGCCGCGGCGCCGTTCTTCTCGAAAGCAAGACGATTGGCGATCTTCGGCATGAGAAAGACGCCGCCCGCCGCGACCTCCCGCACCGCCGTTAGCAAGAGATAAGGATCGTCGTTCTTCGTCACATAACCCTTCGCGCCGGTTTGAATGGCGCGCGCGGCGAAGATCGGATCGTCATTCATGCTGAACACGACGATGCGCGCCTGCGCGTCGTGTTCGAGAATGCGGCGCGTCAGCTCAAAGCCCGACACGCCCGGCAGGCCGATGTCGACCACCGTCACGTCTGGCTTTTGCGCGACGAAGACGGCGAGCCCTGTTTCCGCGTCACGCGCGTCGACGACGTCTATGTCCCCCTCGCTCGCCAGCATCGCCGCACAGCCGGAAACGATGATCGGGTGGTCATCGACGATCAAAACGCGCATGTTCGATTTAACTCCAACGACCTGAAGCTGAAGAAGAAGGATATCCTCATCGTGAGGAGCGCGAGGAGGACTTGCAAGACTTTGCCGACGGGGACATTGACCGCTGGGCGCGCTTTCGTAAAGTCCGTCCTCCCGTCACAAGGAAGCTAATGCTCCAAAGCCTTTCCTTGCGCATGCGCCTGTCGCTGCTGCTCGGCGCTGTGCTGGCGCTGGGCCTCGCGCTTGGCGTCGGACTGCTCATCCTTCACGCCGGCGCGCGCGTTCGAGCCGAGGCCGACGGCGCCACGCGGCTCGCGCGCGAGCTTGCCGAAGCGACGCTGAGGCGGCTCGAAACCGCACCCGATCCTCAGGCTGAGATCGCGCGCCTGCTCGCCGATGCGCAGCGCCTGCGCCATGTCCGCGTGACGCTCGAGGACGCCGCCGCTGCGCCGCAGGCGGCCGACAATCGCGCGCCGCAATGGTTCGCGACGCTCGCGCTGCCGAAGGCCGCCGTCACGCGGGTCGAAACGCCAAGCGGCGCGACGATCGTCATCGCCGCCAATCCCGCCGATGAAATCGCCGAGATATGGCAGGAGATCGTTTGGCTCGCGATCGGCGGCGCCGGGATCGCGGCCGCCGCCTTTGCGCTTGTCTCGCTCGCCGTCTCGCGCACGCTGCGCCCGGTCGCGACCCTCGCCGAGGGGCTGCGCCGACTGGAGCGCGGCGACCATTCGATGCGCGTTCCCGGCAACGGCTCGCCCGAATTCGTCGTCATCGCTGAACGCATCAACGCGCTGGCCGCGACTCTGCAAAATCTCGACGAGGAGAACCATCGGCTGGTGCGCCGAATGATCCATGTCCAGGACGAAGAGCGTCGCGACATCGCCCGCAACCTCCACGATGAGATCGGCCCCTTTCTCTTCACCGTGCGCGCCGGCGTCGGCGCATTGGCGCGCAAGGCCGTAGCTCCCGGGGCCGACCCCATCAGGCTCGCGAAGGATTGCGCGCGCATAGACGCGCAGATCGCAGCGCTGCAGCAGGTCAACCGGCGCATTCTTGGCCGTCTGCGCCCGGCGGCGCTCGAAGAAATGGGGCTTGCCGACGCCATCGAAGCCCTGGCGCAAGGCTGGCGCGAAACGAATCCGCAGGTCGTGATCTCTCTTTCTCTCGACGCCGCCTTCGGCGAGATCAAGGAAGAAATTGCGCTCACCGCCTATCGCATCGTGCAGGAAGGATTGACCAACGCCTTTCGCCATTCTGGCGCGGATCGCGTCGAAGTGAGCGCCAAACGCGCGAACTGCGAGTTGCGCATCGACGTGCGCGACAATGGTTCGGGTCTCGACGCTGCTACTGGCTCCAACGCCGGTCTCGGCCTGCGCGGCATGAGCGAGCGCGTCGGCGCGCTCGGCGGCAGCCTGACGCTGGTCAATGATCCCGACGGCGGCGCGCATCTGACGGCCTCGTTGCCTCTTCTCACGCATAGAGCGCAAGATTAGACGCAGAAATCGGGAAATATTCCCGACAATGACGGGATTGCATCCGGTGTTTTCCGTTATTTTTCAGAACTGTAGCTAATGGGCAACAGGCGGGAAATATTGCCGGTTTGTCGCCTGCCGCCGCTTTCGGCGCGGCCCTGCAAAGTTATAAATCATTCGACTCGTCATTTTACTTGTTCGGACCCCCGCATGACCTACGCGAAGCATATCTCTTTTATCGCTCTCGGCGCGGCGCTCGCCGCCACGACGGCGCGCGCCCAACAAGCGCTGCCGACGATCGAAGTGGGCGGGGCGCCACTGCGCTCGAGCTCTCGTCCGGCCGCGCCCGCGCCGTCCGGCGAACCGGCGCCGGCGCGCCGCGGCGCCGCCGCAGCCCCGGCTACGACACCCGCCGCGCCTGTTTCGCCCGTCGTGACCTATGCAGTTCCCGCCGCGACCTACACGATCGCCGGCAAGGAGCTTCAAAACACCCGCGCTTTCGATCTCACCGGCAATCTGGTCCGCCAGGCGCCAGGCGTCATCGTCAACGACGTAGCCGGGGGCCCCTTCCTGCCCGAGGTCGACTTTCGCGGCTTCGTCGCCTCGCCGATCGCCGGCACGCCGCAAGGCCTTGCCGTCTATCAGAATGGCGTGCGCATCAACGAGGCTTGGGGCGACAATGTCTTCTGGGACATGATCCCGAGCGTCGCGATTGACCGTTTCACCGTCGTCACCGGTAATCCGCTCTTCGGCCTCAACGCCATCGGCGGCGCCGTCACGCTCGACATGAAGAATGGCTTCACCTGGCAGGGTTTCGAACTCGACGGCCGTTTCGGCAGCCGCGGCCGACGTCAGGCGACGATGCAACATGGCCTCCAGTCTGGGCCTTACGCGACCTATATGGCCATGGAGGCGCTGGGCGACGACGGCTATCGCCAGTTCTCGGGCGCGCATATCAAGCGCTTCTACGGCGACGTCGGTTATCGCGGCGACAGCGGCGAAATTCACGCCACGGCGACGCTGGCGCATAACAAATTCGGCGTCTCGGGCTCGGCGCCCGTCGATCTGACCAATCTCGATGAAAGCTCGGTGTTCACCACGCCGCAGACGATCAAGAACACGCTGTCGATGTTCGGCATCAACGGCACTGTACAGCCGAGCGAGACTTGGAAGCTCTTCGGCGACATGCATTACCGCGCCTTCGATCAGGCCCGCGTCGATGGCAACACGACCGAATTCGAGTGCGAAGAAGGCGAGGATTTCTGCGAAACAGACACTGGCGACACAAACATACCGAACTTCTTCAACGGGCAGGTTCCGCTCGGCGCCATCGATCGCACCTGGACGCGCTCGCGCACGATCGGCGGCACCGTGCAGGCGACGAACGACGATCATTATTTCGGCTTCCACAACAAGATCACATTCGGCGTCAGCTATGACCACGGCTGGACGGGCTTCGCGGCCAATGAGGAACTGGGAATCATTCTCCCCAACCTTCAGGTTGGCGGCTTCGGCTATGTCGTCGAAGAACAGGCAAGCGGCATCTCAAGCGTCTCGATTCGCGCCGCCAACGACTATCTTGGCGTCTATGCGCTCGACTCGCTCGATCTTACGGATCAACTGACCGTGACCGCGGGCGCGCGCTTCAACCGCGCCGGCATTGCGCTTTACGATTTGCGCGGCACGGCGCTTAACGGCAATGGGATTTTCACCCGCATCAATCCCGTCGCCGGCCTGACATATAAGATCCTGCCCAACGTCTCGGCTTACGCCAGCTACTCGGAAGGCAATCGTGCGCCGACGCCGCTGGAGCTTGGTTGCGCCGATCCCAATCGGCCCTGTCTCATCGACAATTTCCTCGTGGCCGACCCGCCGCTGCAGCAGGTCGTCTCTCAGACGGTCGAAACCGGGCTGCGCGGCGACTTGCACATTCCGGCGATCGCGCCCGCTTACGCCGACGCTCTTCCGGGATGGCTCAACTGGAGCGTCGGCCTGTTCCGCACGCATAATTTCGACGACATTCTCAGCGTGCCGAGCGCCATCAATGGACGCGGTTATTTCACCAACGCCGGCACGACCCTGCGTCAGGGCGTGGAAGCGTCGCTGCGCTACACCGACGAGCGGCTCAACGCCTATATGAATTATACGCTGACCGATGCGACCTTCCGCTCGATGATCATGTTGGGCGCGCCGGACAATCCACTGACGCAAATCTTTGGCGCCGGCGGTTCTATCGTGGTGACGCCTGGAGCAAATCTAACCTCCGTCCCGCGCCATCGTTTCAAGGCGGGGGCTGACTATGCCGTGAACCCATTGTGGAAGGTCGGCGCCGATATTGTCTATTCATCGGGCCCATGGATTCGCGGCGACGAGATCAATTTCGCCGGCACGCTTTCGCCCTATGCGATCGTGAACTTGCGCACCTCCTACCAGCTTGGACCCAATATCCAGTTCTACGGTCTGCTCGAAAACGTCACCAACACGCGCTCGCGCAGTTTCGGCACTTTCTTCGACACGAATGATATTTCCTTTCTCGCCTTCAACAACCCTCGAATGGTTTCGCTCGGACCGCCGCTGGGAATCTATGGCGGGGTGAAGATCACCTACTGATCCAAGCACGGCGGCCAAGAGCCGCCGCGCTTTTCATGTCGACTCGACGCACTGGCGAATTGGGAGCTCATCCCCTATAATGAGAGATTATTTCCCGATTGCAGGAGCCGACATGAACAGAGCGTTACTTTTGGGCGCGATCGCGCTAGCCGGTTTGATGACCCTACCCTCGAGCGCGGCGTTAGCGAAGAAAGCGTCGCCGGTCGCGGCGCTCGACACGGACAATGACGGCACCGTCGACCTCCCCGAGATCAACAAAGCGGCCGAGGCGCTTTTCGCCAAGCTCGAAAAGGATAGCGACGGGACTGTCGACATCAAGGAATTGCAGGGACGCGTCTCCAAGAAGGAGTTCAAGGCCGCCGATCCTGACAATGACGGGACGCTGACCAAGGAGGAATTCCTCGCGGTGGTCGCCGATAGGTTCAAGGACGCGGACCCCGACAATGACGGCACGCTGGACGCCAAGGAGTTTGGCTCCAAGCAGGGCAAGGCGCTGTTGCGCGTGACGCGCTGACGTCGCTGGTTCGCGGGTTCAGCGACTTGATCCCGCGCGCCAAAGCGGCCATTTAAGCGGTCATGAAACGTCTCGTGGCCGCTCTATTAATTACGCTCGCCGTCGCGCCGGCCGCGGCCGAAATTCTCAACGTCAAGGTCGGCGTGTTGCGCGAGGCGCACTCGCGCGAAACGCTTTCCATCCTCGACATTCCAGCCGCCGACGACACGCTCGCGGGCGCGCTGATGGGCGCCGCCGACAACAACACGACCGGCAAATTCACCAATCAATCCTTCGAGGCGATCGACGCGAAGCTTGAGGAAAGCGATGACGCCGCCGCCGCGATCGATGCGCTCGCCGACAAGGGCGCGCTTTTCATCATCGCCGACCTCTCGCCCGAGCGCCTGCTTGTCGCGTCCGAGCGCGCTAAGACGAAGGGCGCATTGCTCTTCAATGTTTCCGCCACAGACGATCGGCTCCGCGAAGAAGAATGCCGCGCAAATATCATCCATATCGCGCCGACGCGTTCCATGCTCGCCGACGGGCTGGCGCAATATCTGATCTGGAAGCAATGGCGACGCTGGTTTCTGATCAGGGGTTCGCATCCCAAGGACGAGCTGCTCGCGCAGGCTCTGCGCAACAGCGCCAAGAAATTCGGCGCCAAGATCGTCGAAGAACGCATCTACGAGGATACCGGCGGCGGCCGGCGCAGCGACTCGGGCTCCGTGCAGACGCAACGCCAAATTCCGGTGTTTACGCAGAGCGCGCCCGCCTATGACGCGCTGATCGCCGCAGATGAGAGCGAAGTTTTCGGCGGCTATCTGCCCTATCGCACATGGGATCCGCGTCCCGTCGCGGGCTCCGGCGGGCTGATGCCGACAAGCTGGGATCCGTCGCATGAGCAATGGGGCGCGCATCAGTTGCAGAACCGTTTCATCCAGACGTTCCGGCGCCAGATGAACGCGCGCGACAATGGCGCCTGGCTCGCGATGCGAATGATCGGCGAAGCCGCGACGCGCGTCGCGTCGAACGAGGTGGAGGCGTTACGCGGCTACATGCTCGGCAAGGATTTCTCCATCGCCGCCTTCAAAGGCGCGCGGCTCACGCTGCGCCCCTGGAACCAGCAATTGCGCCAGCCGATACTCCTTTCCGACGGACGCATGGTCGTTTCCGTCTCGCCGCAGGAAGGCTTTCTCCACCAAGTGACGGAGCTCGATACGCTGGGCGTCGATCAGCCGGAGACGAAATGCAGGTTGAAATGAAAAACGCCCCTACCCCAACTCTCCCCCGCTGTCGCGGGAGAGGGAGCAGACTCGGCCTGCCGGCTATTTTCACTGGATTCCTGCGTCATGGCCGGG
>CAZCJY010000037.1:0-1435 GCA_964498975.1 uncultured Methylocystis sp. | reverse complement strand
CGTATGGATGGCCGGGCTTGTCCCGGCCATCCATACGGGAGCGTAAACGGCGTGGATGCCCGCGACAAGCGCGGGCATGACGCGCGTTGCTCCATCAGCGTGGCTGCCTCTGCTTTCCTTTGCGCAATGCTCTCCCTCACCCCCGCCCACGCCTACAAGGCCTATGTCAGCAATGAGAAGGGCAACTCCATCACCGTCATCGACACCGAGAAGCTCGAAGCGATCGCGACCGTGAAAGTTGGCCGCCGCCCGCGCGGCATTGATCTCAACAAGGATGGATCGGAGCTTTACATCTGCGCCGGCGATGATGACGCCATTCAGGTACTCGACACGAAGACGCTGAAGATCACCGGAAAACTCCCATCGGGTCCTGACCCCGAATTACTCGCGCTGAGCCCCGGCGGCGACGTGATCTATGTCTCGAACGAAAACGACAATCTCGTCACGCTCATCGACGTGAAGCGCAAGGAGCAGATCGGCGACATTCCCGTCGGCGTGGAGCCGGAAGGCATGGCGGTCAGCCCCGATGGCAAAATTCTCGTGAACACGTCTGAAACCACCAATATGGCGCATCTCATAGACACTGGATCGAAGCAGATCGTCGCCAATATTCTTGTCGACGGTCGCCCGCGCTTCGCCGAGTTCAAGAAGGACGGTTCGGAACTGTGGGTTTCTTCCGAGGTCGGCGGCACGATCTCCATCATCGATCCGCAAAAGCGCGCGCTGAAGCAGAAGATCGGTTTTGAAATTCCCGCCATGTCGAAGGAAGCGATTCAACCGATCGGCATTTCCATCACGCGCGACGGAAAACGCGCCTTCGTGGCGCTTGGCCCCGCCAATCGCGTGGCGGTGATCGACGCCGAGACGAAAAGGATCGAGAAATATCTTCTCGTCGGTCAGCGCGTATGGCATCTCGCCTTTACGCCGGACGAGAAATATCTGCTCGCCGCCAATGGCGTCTCCAATGACGTTTCCGTGATCGACGTCGCGACGCTCAAAGTGGTTAAGTCGATTCCTGTCGGCGCTTTTCCTTGGGGCGTCGTGGTGGCGCCGCAATGATGTCAGCAGCGTCCTTGCGAACGAAGCGAAGCAATCCAGCGACCGCCTCGCGACTCTGGATTGCTTCGTCGCTTCCGCTCCTCGCGATGACGACGGTCGAGACGGCGCAATGACTCTAGCGCTCGCAATCACTGGCCTCAGCCATTCTTACGGCTCGCGGAAGGCGCTCGACGACGTGAGTTTCACCGTCGCGCCCGGCAGCTTTACCGTTTTGCTGGGTCTCAACGGCGCCGGCAAGAGCACGCTGTTCTCGCTCGTCACGCGGCTTTATGCGGCGCGTGATGGAGAGATTGAAATCTTCGGACATAATGTCATGCGCGAGCCGGGCGCGGCCTTGCGGCAGCTCGGCGTCGTGTTCCAGGCGCGCACGCTCGAT
>CAZCJY010000036.1:3577-15452 GCA_964498975.1 uncultured Methylocystis sp. | reverse complement strand
AGGACGTCGCCCTCTCACGGCGAAAACAGGGGTTCGAGTCCCCTAGGGAGCGCCAAATTGCGTATAAGGCCGCAATCCCCCTTACCGATTTGCTCTCCAGCAATAACGGCCTGTTTCAGGCTGGCTTTTGAGCCGTGGATGACTTTGTCGTCCACCTCAATGGCGTCGACGATCGAGCGCAGATAGGCCTGACGCCCGCATCATCGGTCATGTCGGAGACTAACCCTCGGAGATGGCGCGGAGACTCAATCCCAAAGCGACAATCGCGCCGCCTTTGAAGAGCATATCGACTCCAACAAAAGTCCCAATCACCCATGTGCCGGAGAAAGGCCAGCCGGCCAACAGAAGGACTCCGAGGGCCGCGCTCACGAGCCCTTCCGCTACGTAAAGCCACTCGCCCTCGACGTGGGAGAAAAAAGCAAAGCCGACTGTCAAAAGTCCGGATGCGACGAAATAAAATGCGATCATCAATGTTACGGCTTCAGCGCTGGTGGTTGGCCGAAGGAACATGATCAGTCCTACGATCGCCAGCAACACGGCCCACAACACATGGGCGAAAAAAGCGATCCAGTAGCCAGCGAGAGAAAATGCGAAAAACAGGACTGATACCGCTCCTATCAAAACCAGCGCGCCGAGAAAACGGACGAAGATCGTTGTTGTCGCGCTAGCTCGCCAGATCGCAACGATCCCCAACGCCATGAGGCCTAGCCCGAGCGCGATAGGCCATCCCCAATGAACCGCGAGGACATCCGGCGCTTCGCCAACGAACATGTCAAATTGTTGCTGCATGGAATTCCCCTACAATCAGGGGCCTGTATGCCGAAAGCCCCGGTCATGCGATGAACAAACTGAGCTTGAACGCTTCGCGACGTAAATTCTTTGCGAACTGTCCGCTCGGGGGCAAGCCCGGCGCCGATTCTGTATCTATTATATTGGTCAGTCTATACACATTTGTCGATTTCTGTCCGATTGCCCCCGTGGCGACAGATCGACGGGCTTCTTTGGCGGGTGCGGTTTATCCTCCTCGACCTGACCATTCGTCCTTGGATGCATTGTCTCCGTAAGGCGATGGCGATGAACTGCTGGGCGACGGGGGTGGTCATTTTGGAGAAGTCGACATGAACCACAAATTTTTCGACGAAGCGACCCCACGGGTGCTCTTCCACCAAGCGCTCCAGCATGGCGATCGCAGCGGGAACGTCGAGAGCAACCTCGTCATATTGGCGCACGAGCTGGCCGCCGAACAGCATCAACACCAGAACGATTGAAACGAGCGAAGCGAGACGCCGGATCTCTCCGAAGATTTTGGCGTCCATTTGGGCTCGCTGGCGCCGCGCGGCGAGCGCGGCACGCTGATCGTCAGTCTGGACGCCCTGCTGCGCATGTCATCGAACCCATTCTTTTCTTACATGGCGCAGCGTATTGGGGAGCATCTTCCGGCGCGGCCAGACGGCGACGCAACCGAACAGGGCCGAGAGCGCCTCGACTCGCCGCCACAGCCCATTCCGGCGCCGCCACGCCGTCGTCCCGTCGTGAGGCCGTAGAACGGTACGGCGGCCAGCGGCAAGCGTCTAAAGAAAGCGGCCGCAAGTTTGTTTATTGCACGGCTGATGCGGCGAGAGCCTTAAGGATACGACATTGGAAGCTATCGCGGAGATGAGATAAGCATCGCGGCGCCCCGGTTCCCGCGAGGCTAGGATCGCTTCATTCGCCTGACGAAAAAACGTCCCAGAAAGCCGGTGAGGTAACCGCCGATCGTGATCGCGAAATAGACGATGATCACGAAGGCCCAGCGCTCATTCGCGGAAACCGCGCTGCGGAGTATTCCCGTTAGATAGGTCAGATCGACGAACCTGTCCGCGATTAGGCCGCAAGCGACGGCGAGCATTGGCACGATCCACCACGGAGTGCGGAAATAGCCAAGGAGTATGGCGATTAAAAATACGATCAAGCCGAAGATATGTACAAATTCGAGGAAAACCGCTTGGGAGACCAAACCAATGAATCGGATCAGCCAAAGCATCTGATGCCTCTCTGCGCGATTTCAGTCCATTTTCTTATCTTATATCGGCGGCATCAGCCATATGTTTCGCCTGAGGAGCATCGATAATGACGAGGCAACGGCTTCGCGCGTCAGATTGTCCAACATGCGCGAAGGCGGCGGGACGCAGACGTTTTGAGAAAAGCGTGGAGACGTCTCCCCTCGCCGCTCAGGATGGTCGGGGCGTCGAAGCGCCCATGCGCCGTCCCCCTGACAACAAATCCGCGACCCATTGAGTCGATGGGAATTGCTCGAATATCGTCAGCGCCGCGATCGAAAGCGGGACGCCGAGAAAGGCTCCAAGCGCGCCCCACAGGAAGGTCCAGAGAACAATCGAAAAAAGGACGACAGGAGGCGAGATTGACAGAGCGGATCCAGAAAACACTGGCTCCAGATAGCTTCCGATAATGAACTGGATGACTGATACTCCAAAAAAAAAACGAACAAGGGCGTTTCAAAGGATCCGAACTGAACGAACGCAAAGAGCGGCAGAAGCACTGTGACGATGAGGGAGCCGATGTAGGGCAGATAGTTTAGCGCAAAAGCCAGCACGCCCCATGCGCCCGCCATCTCCAGTCCCATGAATCGGACAAATCCCCACACCGCGAGACCCGTCGCAATGCTGGCGATCGTCCGCACGAACATATAGGTGCGAAACTTCTCGCCGATTTTTCTGCCGCTTTCCAGCAGGCGCCGGCTTGTCTCTCGATTATCAAGGGACGCGATCCGTGTTTGAAACGCCTCAGTCTCAGCAAGTCCCAGGATCACATAGATGAGGACGATGACCGCGAAGGCCAGAATTGTGTTCACTCTCACGGCGACCACGTGAAAAAGCCTTAAGAGCGCCGCGGCATTGAAATGCTCCGCAATGAGCGTGAAGACGAAAATATCGTGCTCTTCCAGCCACGACGTCGACGTAATCAGCGCCTCCTGGATGCGATCTAGATTCTGTCTGATCCAGTCGACGACCTCTCGGCCACCCCAGGCGATCAGGGAAAATAGCGCCAGAATCACGGCAGAGGTCATGACGACCGTCACGATCAGCGCAACCGCCTTTCCCAATCTCGCCTGGAGCGCCTTCTGCGTGGGCCAAACGATCGCAATAATGAAGAGCGCAAAGACGACGGGTTCGATGACCGCCTGCGCGAGCTTGCAGGCTGCGAGGACGATAATGAGCGTCACGGTCACGGAGGTCACGCTCGTGATGCGACTTTTTTCCATGATGACCCTGTTGTCACTAGATGCGCTGTCGGTCGTCAGAGATCTTGAGACGGAAGGCGGCGTGATTTCATGGAGGCGCGGCTCATCTGACGGTTAAGTTTATGAGGCGGTCAGTTGGCGTTGCAAGCGACGATTTTGCGTTTGATCCTTTCTCGGCGCATAAGGATTTTGAACCTCGTCCGAAGTAGATGTCGGCGAAGATGCGCCGCCGCGCAGCGTCTCCGGGCGCAACGCCTCATAGATCGCCTTGCGCCAGAATGTGGAGACGGCCGCAAAAAAACCCGGCCATTTCTGACCGGGTGATATGTGGCGCAACCTGGGAGGGTTGCGTCGGCGCGGGTCGCGCCGACTTTGCTGCTTATGGAATTAGCGCCACCGCGAGCAGTTTCAACTCCCCAAAAACGAAAAATGCCCCGCCTGTCCGCGACCATCGGAAGCGCGCCCCAATGATCGGGCTTTTCTTGAGAGATCATCCCCACTTTCCGCCGCAGGGCGATCGACGAGGATATGAACGCGCGCATGGCGGCGCCGACGCGCGCCATTGATTAGCGCCCATCGGCGTTTACTGCGTCGATGTCTTGGGGTCCTGGCCTATGGAGCCGTCGCAAACCATCTGAGAAACGGCCGCCGCGACTGCGGAGGCGGCGCTTGACGCGCTGGCCGCAAGGATGCTGGCGTCGCGAATTTCTTGCCTCAATATATTCTCAGCCGCCTGCATCGCGTGGGTCAGGATGATTTCGAGAAAGGGCAGTCGATCTTGGAGCCCTTCCTCAGCATTGGCCGAACCTTCAACGGCGCGCCGATCGGGAGGCGGGAGTGCGTTGACGACGGCGATTTCGAATGCGTCAAGAAATGAATCATGCGCGTCAAGAAGTTTCGAAACGGCGTCGTAAAGGTGAGGCATACGTGGACACTCCCTGAATTCGGCAACGGCGCCGGCAAATTCTCCCGGCTAGCGTGGCGTAACGCTGGCGCCTATTGTTTAATCTCGATCTTCTCGATGGCATCCAGCGAATGCTGTTGGAGCGCGCATGACACGCCAGGAGCGTCAAGGGGGAAGCGAGCGACAGCGCCGAACGCTTCGCTCGCTTGGGTGAATCTGACGGCGGAAACAAGGCGATACATCAGCATTCCTCTTCCTAGGCATGATCGCCTGCTCGGCTGCGAACCTCTCCGCCGCAATGATCGTGCCGATCGCTCAGTAAATTCACATCTATGTTGGGTGGACGGCCTTGACCTTATCCGTGCTGGCAAGAGCCGTCCAGACGTTTGCGAAAGCGCAGGCTGTCCCTCTTTCATGGCGAAAGCAGGGGCTGCCCATCAAGCTGATATGGAACGAGGCGCAGAGCTACACTGTCGCGCGCAACTTCTCAGCGCCGCCAGTCCCTCCAATGATCTTCGATGTTCACGCCGAGGACCCGTGATCGGCGGCGTTATAGTTTTCCGATCGGCGTCGGCGCTGCTATGGATAGTTTCGGGCCAGGCGCGTCGGGGGACAGCGGTCGCGGGTCGATCTTCACGGGTTCCGCCGCCGTTGCGCGTGTAGGCTCGGAGAGGGTCTTCCCTGCTTCCGCGCGCGACCTGCTCCCGGCTCGTCCGAGCAGTGCCCGCAGGCGCTCGCGCGTCCAAGACGAGACGAATGACGATCCTTCGGCGGGCGCGAAATCCGAGCCGCGATAGACCAAGGCTTCCGTCCGGTCGAGAATGATGTCCCCTGCGCGCAGGGTCGGGTCGGCGCGAGAGATGCGCGTAAAAAACGCCTGGGAATCCTCCGGCCGATTACAGGAGCAGTGCTGCGTAACCTTGTCACGGAAGCTGAACGCCGCCGGCAGAGATTCATATGTTTCGCCTCGATGGTTTTGCGCCTGCTCTATGGCGGAGCCTTCATAGACCGCCATCGGCGCCGAGGGGCAGGCGTATTCGCAAGACTGCTGGCGCGTCACAAATTCGGATTTGATCAGCGGAAAGAAATAGCCGTCGCAGGTCCGCACGCAAAAGCCATCGCTCCTTGTCGTTGCAAATGAACTCTCGCCCGATGGACTCGCGCTGGAGGCCTTGGGCTCGACAAGCCGGGCGAAACGAAGGCGGGCGCGCCCCGAAACGCGCGGCCTGGCATGGGGCCGCGGCGCCCATCGCGAAGGCCCCGCGGCGCGATACGCCGGCCTATCCGGGCCAAAGAGAAAATCGAAGAGGTCTTGCGCGCGGACGTCCACGGAGGTCGCTAGCGTCATCGCCGCAAAGGCTGCGAGAATGGCCGCTACGCCACGCATGACGCAATCTCACTAATGCAACGCCCGCCCTGCAGAAGAACGCCGAGTCGGCGCAGATGGTTCCCGCTTCTGTCCGATAAGCCGATATGGAACGAGGCGCAGAGCTATGTCATTGCGCGGACCAACTTTTCGACGCCGCTCGCCCCGCCGACAATCGCCGATCTTGGGGCTGAAGGCGTCTTCGGACCTTACATAATCAAAATGTCGCTTTGCACGTAACCGACATAGAAGCAGCTCGTCATCACCGCGCTAATTGTATCCGCAGGGTCGGACTGATCCGAGACGGGGGGCAATGACCGGTCGCCTTCGCACTCGCAGCGGAAGACGAAATAGCCCTTGGAGTGGCCCTGCGGCGCGAAAGAGGCGAATTGGTAGGTCCGGAAGGTTTTGTCCGAGCTTTCGTCGAGCAAGCGGGCGGCGGTTCTTGCGAGGCTTTCAATATCCGTATCGTGGGATGAGGCCTCACCCCATTCGGGAGAACGCGCGGCCAAGGCTGCGGTATCCCCGCAAACGCGGTTGCTTTCGCTATCGACAAGAACGAGACGCACGAACGCGGGCCCTTCACGCCATAGGCTAGACTATGAGAATAACACAACAGTGGGCTGGCGCCACTAGCGAAATGGAAAGCAAGACGGCCCGCCGGTTCATCCGGGCCGGTCGGTTCGTTATCCCTGACGCCCGGTCTTTAAGGTTGTTTGCAGCCGGAGCGCCGCGACCCGCCGCCGCATCTCGCCAACCCCCGATCCGCGCCTATGTCATGACGATGAGGCCGAGCGGCTTCGGACGGCAATTTAGCCGCAGCCTCGCTCGGGCCGAAAGTGTTGGGAGTTGGAGAGATGGGCACGAATTTCAAATCGGCGCTTGCCGCTGCGCTATGCGCAACCACCGCGCTTACGTCGCTGCCGGGGGACGTATTCGCTGGACCGATGACGGCCGCGAGCAAGGAGAGCGTCGAATTGGCCGCGCCGACCGATAATGTTCATTACCGGCGCTATTATCATCGTCATCGCCGCTACCACCGCTACTACCGCTACGGGTATGACCCGGGGGGCGCGCTTTTCGCCGCCGCCGCGCTCGGCATCATGGGCGCAGGGATAGCGGCCGCCTCCCGACCCTATTACGGCTGGGGCTATCCTTACGGGGGATGGGGCTATCCTGGGTACTACGGCTGGGGCTGGTGACGGCGGCGCCTTAGAACGCAGTTCATAGCCAATAGCTGGCGCCGTGGCGACGCAGACGGCGCGGGGTTTGCGCGACTGCGCCATTCGCCGGGGGCGCGGGGCGCTCGTCACACGGGGTTCGCGTCCAGGCCATCATTATGGCGCAAAGCTGGGTTCACTCGGAATGCGACGCTGAAGGCGATTCCAGCCGAGGAAGCGACTGAACCCGCATCGATCAAGGACCCGCGAATGCAAAGCATCTCTATTGGCCGCTCGACGAAAAAAGCTCTCCTTTTGGCGACAATGCTCACGGCTTCTTTGCCGCTCTATGGCTGCTACACGCCAGGCGAGCGCGCATTGGGCGGCGGCATTATCGGCGGGCTGGGCGGCGCCGGAATCGGGGCGCTCGCTTCCGGCGGCCTTGCCGGCCCGACGCTGGCCGCGGGGGCTGTCGGAGCCGCCGGCGGCGCGCTCATTGGAGCCGCCACCGCGCCGCGCCCGTATTATTCGCGCCGTCGCCATTACTATTACTAAGAGTCGTCAGTCATAAGCGCGTAAAACGGCCCGTCGCCATAGCTGCGCTCGAGCCGTTTTACGCGTCGCGCATGTCGCTAAGGCGTTCTCGCCCAATATGCGTCAACCAAAATCAATAAATTGTGCGAAACGATCGCGCCCAAAGGCGCGTAGCGCCCAATATTCCGATTTCCAAATAAGCTATCCTGGCGCTCGTCAGAAGCGCGGACCAAGGAGAGGCAAGCTATGAATAGAATTTTCTTCATCGCCATTCTCGCGAGCCTATCTGCGACAAGCGTTCAAGCCGATGCAAAGAAGCCGATGTCCAAATGGACATGCGATGAATTCCTTGCAGTCGATGGTGAGTTTCAGCCCAAAGTGATTTATTGGTCCTCGGCTCAAAGCAAAGGCGGCAAGCCGGGCGGAACGGCCGTCGATATTGAGGGAACGGAGAAAGTTGTTCCCATGGTCATCGACGACTGCAAGAAAGCGCCGCAGGAGTCGTTCTGGGGTAAGCTCAAAGGCGCCTGGAAAAAGGTCGAGGCCGACGCAAAAGCGCTCGGCAAGAAACTGTAATTTTCTTCGCGGCCCGCGCCTTTCGATCCGAGGTCGCGGGTTGTTCCCTTCCTGGCTTTGCCTAACCCAGTTCAAAAGTCGTCACGCCGAAGCAGTGATCCATTCGCCCTTGCGGCGGGCCCTGCGTATACATGCGCGCGGTCTCGAACACGGGCGCCATTCCATGCCGTTTCGCCAAGGCGATGGCGGCGGCATTTGTTTCGGGCGTGTCGAGAATGACAGGCTGACCGGGGGCGCGCGCGGCTAGGCCCAGAAATAGGGCGTCGGCGATCTGCGGGTCGTCGGCAAAGAGCGGCCCGATCTTGAAGCCGCTGCGGCAGGCGCGCAGCACGCCATATCCATTCAGTCGCCGCCCCTCGAAGAATCCAAGCGCCGTCGCCTGCGGCTGCGCAATCCAGCGCTGGAGAAAGTTTAGACGGGAAGCGGGGAATACGGTCGCGTCATACCGCGCGATCTCATCGAAGGAGGCGGAGGACAAGTCGGTGAGACCGCTCGGCTCTGCGCCGCCGCCTTCGCATCGATGTCGTATATTGCGGAAGGCGAATTTGAATCCGGATTTGGCGTATTTTTCCTGCAGAGCGATGACGCCGTCGAGCCCGATATTGCGCCCTTGCAGATGGCGCATCGCGGCGTCCCACAGCCGCAAGCCGAAGCCTCGCCCGCGATATTGCGGCCGGACGATGTAAAGTCCGATGAATCCATAATGCGCGTCATAGGCGGCGGCGGAAATGCTCCCGATCGGCTCGCCGCCGAGTTCGGCTAGAAAAAATCCTTGCGGATCGGCGGCGTAGAAACATTGCGCGTCATGGAGGCCCGGATTCCATCCCTCAGACGCAGCCCAATCAAGGGCGAAATCGAGTTCGCTCTCAGCGATTCTGCGAACAGTGAGATTCGAGGCGTTCATGACTTAGATACGCCCCCGCGGTCATGGCCCTTCATCCAGGAGCTGCGTGATCGAGCCAAAGGCGTGCAGCCTTCGTATCGCCTCGGCGAGGAGAGCAGCCACAGGGATCGCCATCAGCCGCTCTCCCATTTGCGCGGCCATCGCCGGCTGCAACGGCACAGTGTCGGTGATGATGATCTTGTCGATCGGCGCCTTGGCCAAGACGGAAGCCGCCGCTTCGGAAAATACGCCATGCGTCGCCGCGACCCAGACGCGCGCCGCGCCATGCGCCCGGCACGCCGCCGCCGTCCGCGCGACCGTGCCGCCGCCGGCGATGAGATCGTCGATGATGATCGCGACGCGGTCCTTGACGTCTCCGGCGAAAATATCGCCGACGACGCGGCCCTCGCTGCGATATTTATCCATGAAGGCCTTGGCCACGGGCCGTTTCAACATGCGCTCCAGCCGCAGGCGAAATAGCTCCGCGCGCTTCTCGCCGCCAAGGTCCGGCGAGACGACGGCGAGCGGCGTGTCGCCGATCTCTGCGATAAGACGGCGCGCAAACAGCGCCTGCGCCTCGAGGTGAACAGTCTCGCAACGAAAGGCGTTTTGGAAGGCGGCGATATTGTGCACGTCAATGCCCACCAGCCGGTCCGTCGCCATCGCTTCGAATAATTGCGCGACGTAACGCGTCGTCACGGGATCGCGCGGTTTGGTGCGGCGATCCTTGCGCGCGAAACAAAGATAGGGCGTGACCGCGGTGACGCGCGCCGCGCCGGCGTCCTTCAGCGCGGCGATGAAAAACAGCAGTTTGCAGAGCTTATCGGCGCTGCTTGCGGAAGCATCGCCATGCAGGCTTGAGACTACATAGACGTCGCGGCCGCGCACGATCTCCAGCGGCCGGATTTTATATTCGCCGTCCTCGAACTCACGATCTTCGAGTTGCGCGAGTTCGACGCCCAGTAATTGCGCGATCTGTTCGCCCATTGGCTTGCTTGCGCCGAGCGCGAAAAGCGCGAGCTTGTGATCCGCGGGAGCGCGCGAAGCCCAAGCGGGAGCTGCCGCGTCGAGAATGTGAACGGAGATCGCGGCGAGCGCCGAGTCGATCGTTCTTCCGTCTTCGGAGAGCGGCGTCGCCAAGAGTTCGACGACGGCGCGATCGCGCCCATGTTCGATAGAAGTATAGTGCGCCAGCACTGGCTGTCCCGTTCGCCGCACCTCCTTGAATAGGCGCCGCAACCGCACCGCGCCGCGGCGATTTGCCGCCTGGCTCAATCGATCGCCGACGCGACAGGCGCCGAGCAATATTTTCGCCGCCGTCTCTCCTTCCGTGAGAATGGCGTCGTCATCGACTCCCTCGATATGATGAACAAACAGCCTTTCTAACGCGCCGTGATCTTGTGGAGAGAAAGCGATCGACCGCCGATGCGGCGCAACCGCTCCGGCGCGCGCCGCTTCCCATCGGGCCAGCACGACGCCGAGTTCGGGCGTCGTCGGCTGTGGCGCGAAATCCAGTCTTTCGAAAAGCCGTTTCAGCGGCGGTTCGGTCAGCGCCATCGTCGTCATGCGTGAACCTCTTTCGTCGCGCCGTAGCGCCCGCGGCCTTATCTATCCGTCGCTTTGCGCTCCGCGCCGGAGGGAAACATATTCGATAAACCAGTTCGTGGCGCGCTCGACGACGCTTTCCAATGTTCCAGGCTCTTCGAAAAGATGGGTGGCGCCGGGTACGATGTCGAGACGGCTCTTGCATTTCATCAGCCGCTGCGCTTCCCGATTGAGTTCGATCACCTCATAATCGAAACCGCCGACGATGAGCAATGTGGGCGCCTCGACGCGCGCTAGCGCCTCTCCAGCAAGGTCTGGGCGCCCGCCGCGAGAGACGACGGCCGCGACGCGCGCTTCGTCCACCGCGGCGACGAGCGCGGCCGCGGCGCCGGTGCTCGCGCCGAAGAGACCGATGGGCAGATCGCGAAGGTCGCTCTTCGCCGCCCAGGCGATCGCTTCCCGCACGCGTTCGCCGAGCAAGGGGATGTCGAAGACGTTGCGGCGGTCTTCGGCTTCCTCCGCGGTCAGCAGGTCGAACAGCAGGCACGCAAATCCGCGCTCGACGAGCCGCTCCGCGACATATCGGTTGCGCGGGCTGAAGCGCGAGGAGCCGCTGCCATGGGCGAAAATAATCAGCCCGTTCGGATGACGCGGCAGATATAATGCGCCCTCAAGCCCCCGCGGGCCGATGACGACATCAGTGGCCGTAAAGTCGCTCGCCGTCATCTCGACCTCGCAACCATTATGACGCTTTCTCGCTAAATGGCGTTGTTCTTGGGAGCGTCCATCTGGAGAATTAACAGAGGCGTCGCCATATTTTTCGTATAGCGAGCAGTGTTTCGTCCGCTTGCCGCTTTTAAGGGAGTTCCCTCATGCAGACAAAGCCGCAGATCGATTTTCAAGGCGTGGAGCCTTCCACCCAACGACAGGAACAAATCCTACGACATATCGAGAAGCTTGAGGAGCGTTACGGGCGCGCGACCGCATGTCGCGTCGTTGTCAAAGGGCCGGGCGCGCATCATCATACCGGCGGCCTTTATGAGATCAATCTGCATCTGGCGTTGCCCGACAAGCGGGAAGTTGCGATCGAGCGCACGCCGCCACAAGACGAGCGCTTCCAGGACTTCGATTTCGCGCTCAATGACACATTCAAGCGCGCGCGCCGACGGTTACAGGACCAGGTGCGCCGCATGCGCGGCAAAGTGAAGCACCACGAGGCGGCGCCGACGGCGATCGTCAAGAAGATGATGGCCGCCGACGGCTACGGCTTTTTGGAAAGCGCCGACGGCCGCGAAATATATTTCCACCGTAACAGCGTCGAAGCCCCCGGTTTCGACGCTCTGAAGCCCGGCGCGCCCGTCCGCTACAAGGAGGAGGAAGGCAAGGATGGCCCGCAGGCAAGCCGCGTTACGCCGCTTGGACGCGATACTGCCTAGACCTCGGCGTGGACGATGACTGCAATCGGCGACAAATCGGGTGCAATCGCGCGTTGGGAGCATTTTCCTCATGACGCCGACATTGGCGTGCGCGGCTTTGGCGCGACCCCCGGCGAAGCCTGCGAACAGGCTGCTCTCGCGATGATGGCGGCGATCCTCGATCCGGCGACGGTGCGCCTTGAGCAAACGGTAGAGATTGCGCTCGAGGCTCGGCGCTTCGAGCGCAATCT
>CAZCJY010000036.1:0-3567 GCA_964498975.1 uncultured Methylocystis sp. | reverse complement strand
CAACGCGCTCGTCTATGAGATGGCGGAACGGCGCATGGTCTTTGGCGCTTTCGAAGCAACCGTCGAGAAAAGTCGCCTCAAGGGCCGCGCTGTCGGCGAGAGCGTTTCTAGAGAGCGCCATGCGCCCGCGGTCGAGGTGAAGGGCGCGACCTACACCGAACTTGCTTTCGTCGAGGATCGGCCTGGACTGTGGCGGGCGCAATGCGTGATAGACGTATAGGCGCGGGAAGCGGACCACGTGGAGGGGCGGGCGATGGACGCGTCACGTTTCGAGAAGCTTTCTGACACGGCATGGCGGATCGCGCCTTTCGGCGAAATGCGCGTGCCGGCGATCGTCTATGCGACGGAAAGCCTTATCGCCGAAATGGACGACAAGGTTTTCGATCAGGTTACCAATGTCGCCAAGCTTCCCGGCATCGTGCGCGCTTCCTACGCCATGCCCGATGCGCATTGGGGCTATGGATTCCCCATCGGCGGCGTCGCGGCTTTCGATGCGGATGAAGGCGGCGTCGTTTCCGCCGGCGGCGTGGGCTTCGACGTCTCCTGCGGCGTGCGCACGCATCTTACGCATCTTGCGCGAGAGCAGATCCTTTCCGTTCAACAGGAGCTGGCCGACACGCTCTTTGAGCATGTTCCGGCCGGCGTCGGTTCAGAGGGCGAGATCGCGCTCGACGAGCAGGACATGAACGCCATGCTGCTCGGCGGCGCGCAATGGGCGGTCGAGCGCGGGCTCGGGCGCGTCGAAGATCTCGACCGGATCGAGGAAAGGGGATGCGCGGAGGGGGCGGACCCCGCCGCCGTGTCGGAACACGCTCGAAAACGTCAGCGCCGCGAGATGGGAACGCTCGGATCGGGCAATCACTATCTCGAAGTGCAGGAGGTCGCCGAGGTTTTCGAGCCGGCCATCGCCGCCGCTTACGGCCTTGTCAAAGGCGAATGCGTCGTGACGATTCATTGTGGCTCGCGCGGCCTCGGCCATCAGATCGGCACGGAATATTTGCGCGACATGGTCGTATCCGCACAAGAATATGGAATCGTTCTGCCCGATCGCGAATTGGCCTGCGCGCCGATAAACTCCGAGCTTGGCCAGAAATATCTCGGCGCGATGCGCGCAGCGATCAATTGCGCGCTCGCCAATCGCGAGATCATCGGCCATCTGACGCGACAGGTCTTCGCCAGATTTTTCAGGCACGGCGAATTGCCGCTGATGTTCGACGTCTCGCACAACACATGCAAGGTGGAGAGTCATGCGGTCGACGGCGAAGCGCGCAAGCTTTTCGTTCATCGCAAAGGCGCGACGCGCGCTTTCGGCCCCGGGCACGAAAGTCTGCCGGAGGCGCTGCGGCCTTTCGGCCAGCCCGTATTGATCGGCGGCAGCATGGGCGCGGGCTCCTATGTGCTCGCCGGCATGGAGACGAGCGAGCGGCAGGCCTTTTCCTCGGCCTGCCATGGCGCCGGCCGGCGCATGAGCCGCCATGCCGCGACGCGCGCCTGGGGCGGGCGCAAGGTCGTCGACGATCTCAGAGCGCAGGGGATCATCATCAAGAGCCCCTCGCTGCGCGGCGTCGCGGAAGAAGCGCCCGGCGCCTATAAGGACGTGCGCGCCGTCGTCGACACCGCCGAGGCTGCGGGACTGGCGAAGAAGGTCGCCTTTCTGAAGCCCCTCATATGCGTCAAGGGCTGAACGGACCTCGGCGCGGCGATGGAGTCGACACACAAAAACGCGGCCGGCGCCATTCACGATACGAGGTCGCCGACAACCGTTGAAAAGCTACGCTTCTTAAGCGACCCATCGGCCTATCCGCATGCGCCATCGTCGGTGAATGTCGTCGAAACGCATATGTCCTATGTGTTTCTGGCGGGCGACAAGGCCTATAAGCTGAAAAAGCCGGTGCGCTATCCCTTCCTCGATTTCTCAACGCTCGACGCGCGCGAACGCAATTGCCGAGAGGAGGCGCGACTCAATCGCCGTCTTGCGGCGGAGGTCTATCTCGGCGTGCTGCCATTGACCTATAGCGCCGCTCACGGTCTTGCCCTCGGCGGCGATGGCGCTGTCGTCGACTGGCTTGTCGAAATGCGCCGCCTGCCGCAGGAGGCGATGCTCGACAGGCTGATAAGCGACGGCCGGCTGACGGAGGCGCGTATCGACGCCATCTGCGACACATTGGCGGATTTCTATCGCCACGCCGATCATTCTCCGATCGCCGCCAAAGATTATGCGCAGCGTTTCTTTCGCGAACAGGAAAAGAACCGCGATATTCTGATGCGAAGGGATTTCGCGCTCGATCACGGCCGCACGCCCGGTCTGCTCGATCTTCTCGACGCGAGGCTCGCCGTCAGCCGCTCTTTATTGGAAGAGCGCGCCGTAGCCGGCCATGTCGTCGACGGCCATGGCGATCTGCGCCCCGAGCATATCTGCCTTTGCGAGCCGATCGCGATTTTCGACTGTCTGGAGTTCAACGCCGAGTTGCGTCAGGTTGATCCCTTCGACGAACTGGCGTTCCTTGGAGTCGAATGCGCTCTGCTCGGGGCGCGGACGCTCGGCGCGCAGCTCATCGACAAGGTTGCGCAGCGCCTCGGCTGCGAAGCGCCGCGACAATTGGTCTCGCTCTATGCGGCTTGGCGCGCGGTGTTGCGCGCGCGGCTTTCGATCGCGCATCTTCTCGACGAGACGCCGCGTGAACCCGCGAAATGGGAGCCGCTCGCCGCTCGTTATCTTGACCTTGCGCAATGGGCCCTGGCCGCCGACAATCAGGTCAAGAGCTGAAGGTTCTCGCCATGTCTTTTTACGACCGCACCGACGCCGGACAGCGTCTCGCCGCCGAGCTTACGAAATATAAGGGCGAGGATGTCGTCGTCTTCGCTCTGCCGCGTGGCGGCGCGCCGGTCGCCGCGCCCGTTGCGACCTTGCTCAACGCGCCGCTCGATCTCGTGCTTGTGCGAAAAATCGGCGTTCCGTTTCAGCCGGAGCTCGCGATGGGCGCCGTCGCCGATGGCGGAAGTCCGGTGATCGTGCGCAATGATGATGTGATCGCCATGGCCGATGTGAGCGAGGCGGAATTCGAGGATGTATGCGCGCGCGAGCTTGAGGAGATCGAGCGTCGTCGCCATCTCTATCTTGGCGGGCGTCCGCGTCCCGAGGCGCGTGGGCGCATCGCGATCGTCGTCGACGACGGCGTCGCGACGGGCGCGACGACTCGCGCCGCCTTGCGCGCCGTGCGTGCGCGTGAGCCCAAGAAGCTTGTGCTCGCCGTGCCCGTGGCGCCGCCCGATACGCTCGATTCGCTGCGTCCGGAAGTCGACGAAATCGTCTGTCTCGAAGCTCATCGGGATTTCGGCGCGATCGGGTTCTTTTATCGGGATTTTCGTCAGATCGGCGATGCTGAGGTCATCGAAATTCTGAACAAGTGTGGCGCCAAGGACGATAGCGCCGAGAAAGGCGCTCCTCGCGCGACAAAGTGAGCGCAGGGAGCAGCTATGTATCTCGTTGTCGACATAGGCGGAACGAAGACGCGCTTCGCAGGCTCTCACGATCTTGCCGCGCTTGTCGAACCCGTCGTCGTCGAT
>CAZCJY010000035.1:6055-15512 GCA_964498975.1 uncultured Methylocystis sp. | reverse complement strand
TACGCCGCCAATCTCGAAAAGCTCGCGCTGCCCTCCGTCGCCGAAGTCGTCGCGGCGGCGAAGGCCGTCCTTTACAGGCCGTAAGATGGCGCTTGTCACTCCCGATAGCGGCGCGCCGCGCATCTTCGCTTCGCCCCTCGCGCGGCGTCTGGCGAAAGAAGCGGGCCTTAATCTCTCCGAGCTTGCCGGCTCCGGCCCGCATGGCCGCGTCATCGAACGCGACGTCAAAAGCGCGCTCACGGGCGGCGGCGCGCGCAAGGCCGCGCCGCTGGCTACGCAGCCATCGGCCGACGCGACGCGCAAATTCTTCGAGATCGACTCATATGAGGAGATCCCGCATGACAATGTGCGCAAGGCGATCGCGCGACGGCTGACGGAAGCGATCCAGACCATCCCGCATTTCTATCTCAACATCGATTGCGAGATAGACGCGCTGCTGCGGCTGCGCGAGGATTATAATTCCGCCGCGCCGCTCGGGTCCGATGGCAAGCCCGTGTGGAAGACTTCGGTCAACGATTACGTCATCAAGGCGCTGGCGATCGCTTTGCAGCGCAAGCCCGAGGCGAATGTCACCTTCACGCCCGACGCCATGCTGCGGCACAAGGCGTCCGATATCGGCGTCGCCGTGTCGATTCCGGGCGGCCTGGTGACGCCGATCATTCGCAACGCGCAGGCGAAATCCGTGCGCGAGATTTCCGACGAGATCAAGGAACTCGCCGGCCGCGCCCGCGCGCGAAAGCTCAAGCCACATGAATATGAGGGCGGCGTCAGCGCGGTTTCCAATCTCGGCATGTATGGCGTGCAGAGCTTCACGGCCGTGATCAATCCACCGCAGTCGACGATTCTCGCCGTGGGGCAGGGCGAGCAGCGCATGATCGTGAAGAACGGCGCGCCGATTGTCGCGACCATGATGAGCGTCACGCTCTCCTGCGACCACCGCGCCGTCGACGGCGCCCTCGGCGCGGAACTTCTTGCGGAATTCAAGCGCGTGATCGAACATCCTGCGATGATGTTCGCGTGAGGCCGTCATTGCGAGGCGCGTAAGCGACGCAGCAATCCAGAAGCCGCCTTACGACTCTGGATCGCTTCGCTTCGCTCGCAATGACGGTCGAATCATCGGACCCGGAAGAAAAGATGCAACTCCAATCCACCCTCACCTGTCCCCATTGCGGCTACGCCGAAGCGCTGACGATGCCGGAGGACTCCTGCGTCATCGTCCATGAATGCGCGGGCTGCGGCGCGCGGCTCACGCCGAAGCCTGGCGACTGTTGCGTGTTTTGCTCCTACGGCGATGTTCCATGCCCGCCGATCCAGCAACAGCATAATTGTTGTGCGCCGCCCATGGACGCGCGAGGCTAATCGCGGCATATCCCTTGCCTAGAATTGCTCTAAAGAGGCAAGGAACCACCCAGTGGCGACTGAAGCTGACATTCTGAAAGCTCTTGAAGAGCTGTACGGTCCCGGCGGCGCGCCGCTCGCGGACGCGGTGAGCGGGATCAATCTTTCGGGCGCAAGGGCCTTTATTTCGTTGGCCGGAGATCCGGCGCAGGCGCAAGCCTGGGAGGCGGCGCGCGTTGCCGCCGAGCGGGCGGTCAAGGCCGTGTCAGGAATCGAACAGGCCATTGTCACGCTCACCGCCGAACGCGCGCCCGGCGCCGGATCGCCGCAGGCCCGCGCGCACGGTCATTCCCACGGCGCTCCGACGCCGCCGCCGCAGCGCAAGGGCTTCATACCGGCGCTTGAAAAAATCCGCTTCATCATCGCCGTCGCTTCGGGCAAGGGCGGGGTCGGCAAATCCACGACCTCGGCCAATCTCGCGCTTGGCCTCGCCGCGCAAGGCTGGCGCGTCGGCCTGCTAGACGCCGACATTTACGGTCCCTCCATGCCCCGCCTCTTCGGCCTTTCGGACAAGCCGAAAGTCGAGGGCGGCAAGCTGATCCCGCTCGAAGCCTATGGCGTGAAGATCGTATCGATGGGCTTTCTCGTCGACGAGAACACGCCCATGGTCTGGCGCGGCCCGATGGTGTCGCAGGCGATCTCGCAACTGCTCGGCGAAGTCGCCTGGGGCGAACTCGACGCACTCGTGATCGACATGCCGCCCGGCACCGGCGATGTGCAGCTCACCATCGCGCAGCAGGTCCCGCTCGCCGGGGCGGTGATCGTCTCGACGCCGCAGGACCTCGCGCTTATCGACGCGCGGCGCGCGGTAGCGATGTTCAGCAAGGTCGAGGCGCCGATTCTGGGGATCATCGAAAATATGAGCTATTTCCTTTGCCCCCATTGTGGCGGCCGCTCTGATATTTTCGCGCATGGCGGCGCGCGGCGCGACGCAGAGCAGATGGGCGTGCCCTTCCTTGGCGAGGCGCCGCTCGACATGAAGATTCGCGAAACGTCCGACGCCGGCCGACCCGTCGTCGGCGCCGACCCCGACAGTCCGCAGGCGGCCGTCTATCTCAATCTCGCCGCGAAGGTGAAAACGCTGCTTGAAACTCAAAAGCAGCGCACCGCGCCAAAGATCGTCGTCGCCTAAAAAGAACGCGCCTCCTTTTGGGGAGGCGCGCCAGGCGGGCCGTCTATGCGGCGGCCGTCAGGGAGCTGTCGAACTCTCAGAAATGGTTCGGAATCCACGAATCGTCGCCGGCGTCCCACTTGTAGTTGTAACCGATCGTGAACTGGGAGGCGCGTCCCCAGGCGGTGATTATGGCGTTTGTGTTATAGTGGGGAGCAATATTCAGTGGAATTGGAGGAAAGAACGCCCTGCCTACAAAGGGAACGTTTTCGAAGTAGCTGACCGAATTTTTGAAGTCGTAAATGGCCGCGAAATCGATCGACGAATTCTTCGTCAGCTGATAGCCGAAGCCGCCGGTGACGGAGTGAGCGGCGACAGCAGGCGCCAGCGCCGCAAGCGTGGCGGCGCGCTCTCTAACCGGGATGGTTGAGTAGTGGTAGCCAGCGCGCAAAGTCACGTTCGGCATAGCGCGCCATTCGGCGCCCAAGGACGCGGAGTCGGTGTCACGCCAATCGAAGCCAGAGCCGCCGAATGAACCGAATGACCCGTACCAGATGGGAAAGCTCTGATAACCGAGGGTAGTCGCGGAGTAGAAGATGTGTCTCCAGTCAGCCATCAGCGTGAGGTTGGGCAGCACGTCATAGGCGACGCCGGCGATCACGTTCGCCGGAATGTCGAAACTGCCCTGGTCCGCTATAAGTCCTCTGTATTTGTCGAATCTCGACATGAACATGGGCGTCGCGCCGGCGAGGCCAAAGCGCAGTTCGTTCGTCGCGCGCCACTCGAAGCCGACCCGGAAACCGCCCCCGACCGACCAATCGTAGGCCATGTCGGAAAAGTTGTACATGTTGGAGGAGTAGGGAGAGAGGATTTTCAGTCCTTGTATGTTGAGCATCTGTATCGCCAAAGTGGGTGAGAAGCCCACGGTGATCGGACCGAATTTTCTGGCGTAGGTGGCGCTCACAAAGGACTGTTGAAGGTCGAGCCCCGCCCAGCCGCCGCCGAGGACGCCGCCGAGCGTAGGAGCGACAGTAATCATACCTCCTGGGCCCGCTTTGATCGGAGGCTTGAAATGCCCGAAGTCGTAGGACGTATTGAGTCCGCCGTTGCCGTATGTGGCGACGCCCCATGCGGACTCGGCGTCGATTGGCTGGACATAGGCGCTGTTTGGCACCGGAAAGAGGGGTCGACCGCTCCTCACATCGCCAGGCGCCAGGACCACCGGCTGCCCTATGGTCGAGTACCCGCGCTCGGGCAGGCTCGCGGCGAGCCCGACCTGAAACATCCGTTCGAGTCCGACAATGCCAGCCGGGTTGATCGACATGGCCATTGCGTCTCGCGAGTCCGCGACGCCAGCGCCGCCTAAGGCTCTTTGACGTGGACCGAAACCTGTCAGGAAATAGCCGTCGGCGCCGAAGGAGGCCGTAGGGAGGAGCGAGCCGAGCGCAGTCAGCGTGAACAAGAAACAGCGCCAAATAATTTTTTTCATGGGGCGAGTCCCGTTGCGTAATGTCATGCGACGCGCGCGATGGGCGAGAAGGGCCCTCAAGCGCAAAACTCAGCACAATATTGCATTGACCAAAAACCTAGCAGAGTCGCATCGATTCAGGCAGGAAAATGCGCGCGTATAAACAAAATTCATCAATATGTTACGTCTTTGCAACACTCGCCCTTCAATGAGCGCCTGCAGCATTCTGCATAAATATCTTCAGCCAAGTTCACGATAACTCGCCCTGATCGCTTGAAAGACCTCCTTGCGAGCGCAGGACCGCGTCAAGCGAAAGCATCCGCGGTTTGGCGCGGCCGCGTTGCGGGATGAAGCAAGCGCCGCCACACGCCGTACCAACCTCCCGCGATCAGCGCGAGCGCCATCGCCAGACCGAGCTTTGGCCATGTCGGCGGTTCAAATCGCAGAAGCTGCGCCAGAAAGGGTACGTAGAGACTTGCGGCGACCATTGTCGTCGCGGCTCCGCCGACGATCCAAAACATCACGTTTCCTCTCGAGAAGAGCGAAACACCCTTGGGCAGCGCGTCGGAAAGCGCCAGCGTGAGATTGCCAACGACCAATGTTGCGAAAGCAAGGCCGCGCGCTTGGGACTCGGACACGCCCAGGCCAATTTCGATGACATAGACGGCCATGACGGCGAGAAACACAACGAAGCCCTGCGCGAAGCCGAACATGAGATCGCGCGTCCCGAACAAGGGCTTGTCGCGAGGCTGCGGCGGTTTCAGCATGGCGTCCGGCTCGCTTGGCTGAGCCTCGAAGACGAGCGCGCAGGTCGGGTCGATGATCAACTCCATCAACACGACATGAGCCGGCAGCAGCAGCGGCGGCAGGCCCATCAGAATCGGCGTCAGCGCGACTCCGGCGATCGGAATATGGATCGCCGTGACATAGGTCAGCGCCTTGCGCAGATTGGAGAAGATGCGCCGGCCGAGCGTCACGCCCGCGACGATCGAGGCGAAACTGTCGTCGAGCAGGACGATATGCGCGGCCTCGCGCGCGACGTCGGAGCCGCGCTGTCCCATGGCGATGCCGATATGCGCCGCTGCTAGCGCCGGACCGTCGTTGACGCCGTCGCCGGTCATGGCGACGATATGGCCGTCGGCCTTGAAGGCTTCCACCAGCGCGAGCTTGCTTGTCGGATTCACGCGGGCGAAGACTCGGATGTCCCGTATTTTCTCGGCGAGCGCTTCCGGAGGCGTCTTGACGATTTCGGCGCCGGTGAGGACGCCCGCGTCGGCGTCGATGCCGGCTGCGCGCGCGATGGCCAGCGCGGTCGCCGGATAGTCGCCCGTGATCATCGCGACGGCGACGCCGGCGCGCCGCGCCGCGGCGACTGCGGCGGGAACGTCCTCGCGCAGCGGATCCTCGAAGGCGAGCAGTCCGACGACCTCGAAAGGCGCTTCGTCCGGGGGCGGCGCGCCCTGCGCCGGCGCTGTTCGCGCCACGGCGAGAACGCGCAGCCCACGCCGCGCGAGTTCGCCGATCTCGGTTTCGTAACGCGCGCGCTCATTTTCCGACAATCGCGCGAGGTTGAAAATCGCTTCCGGCGCGCCTTTCGCGGCGTAAGCCTCGCCATCCGCGTCCCGCCACGACTGGATGAAGGCGAGAAGCTCGGGGCGGATGGGATAGCTCTTAACGGGCGCGCCTTCGGCGGCTACTCCCAATTTCGCCGCGAGCGCATGAACGGCGCGATCCATCGGATCGACGGGATTGGGCGAGGAAGCGCGCAGAGCGGCCCGCATCAGCGTCCGCTGGGCGTCATCGTCGCGCGGCGCATCGGCGGGCGTGATCCCGGCGCCGGCGGAAAACGCCGCGACCCTCATGAGGTTCTGCGTCAGCGTGCCTGTTTTGTCGACGCATAGGATCGACGCGGAGCCGAGCGTTTCAGTGACGCTGGAGCGGCGCACAAGCACGTTGCGGCGCGCCAGCCGAAACGCGCCCAGCGCAAGGAAGATCGCCAGCACCATCGGAAATTCTTCCGGCAGCAGGCCGATGGCGAGCGTGATGCCGGCGATGGCGCCCTCGAACCAATCGCCATGGATAAGGCCGTAAACGACGAAGAGCAGCACGCAGAAGATCAGCGCGAAGACGCCGAGCATCGCGACAAGCGCGCCGGTTCTTTTTTGCAGCGGGCTTGGCTCCGCCTCGATCGCCGCGAGCGAGGCGCCAAGGCCGCCCATGGCGGTGCGCGCGCCGGTGCGTGCAACCTCGGAGACGCCGGCGCCGCGCGCGATCATCGTGCCGGCGTAAAGAAAAGGCGTATGTTCGCCGCCGGCGTCGGGGAATTCCGTTGGCGTCGCCTCGCCTGCCAAAGTCTTCGTCACCGCCGCCGACTCGCCGGTCAGGATCGACTCGTCGACGACAAGCGCGTCGCCGCTGACAAGCAGGGCGTCAGCGGGAAGGCGTTCGCCTTCGCCGACAAGGATGACGTCGCCGGGCACGAGATCGCGCGCCGGAATGCGCCGCTCCGCGCCGTCGCGCAGACAATGCGCCATCGGCTCGGCCAGTCGATGCAGCGCCTCGAGCGCGCGCTCGGTGCGCAGCTCCTGAAAGACGACAAGCGTGATCGAGGCGCTGGCGCCCAGGACCATGAACAGGCCCTCGCCGAGTTCGCCGACGAAAAGATAGAGGACGGCCGCCGCAGCAAGCAGAAAGAACATCGGTTCTTTGAGCGTGCGCAGCACGATGTCAAAGACGCCGAGCGGCGGCGCCTGTGGCTGCACATTGGGGCCGTATTGCGCAAGGCGGCGCGCGGCCTCATCGGATGTCAGTCCCTGAAAATTCATATTCGTCATGTCTGCAGGCTCGTCGAGGCCATACTGATTTGCCGGTATCGCCACGCGAACTTGCGACACGAGTGTGAACGCGCTAGTTTTCCCACAATGGCGAGGGGCGCCGCAAGCGCGGCTGAGAAGCACCCGTCGAACCTGATCCGGGTCATGCCGGCGGAGGGAAGGCCAGCGAAAAGGCGCACGACGCACGGCCGTCGACGCGCCATCCCCCGCATATCCTTACTTCGTCGTCTTGACCCCGCGTCCGCTCCCCTTGAAGGAGCGCGATGAGGAGCGCGACCATGAACATTCACGACAAGCGTCTGCCCGCAAGCGTCACGACCGGCCCAATCGGCAAGTCGCGTAAGCTCTATTCCTCGCCCAAGGGCCGCGACGACATCCGCGCGCCGTACCGTGAGATCACGCTCGATCCTTCCGCCGGCGAGCCGCCGTTGCGCGTCTATGACCCCTCCGGCCCGTATACTTGCGAGTCCTTCACGCCCGATCTTTCGGCCGGCCTTCCGCTTGCGCGGCCCTGGCTCGCAACGCGCGCTGGGCTCGAGACTTATGAAGGCCGCGCCGTAAAACCCGAGGACAATGGCTTCGTCGAGGGCGACCGACTCGTGCCGCCATGCCCCGCGCAGCGCCAGCTCTATCGCGCCGCCGGCGCCGCCCCGGTCACGCAGCTTGAATTCGCTCGCGCCGGCATCGTCACCGAAGAGATGATCTATGTCGCGCATCGCGAGAATCTCTGCCGCGAGCGCGCTTTCGACGCGGCGAGAGAACGTATCGCCGACGGCGAGAGCTTCGGCGCCGCAATTCCTGAGTTTGTGACGCCCGAATTCGTGCGTGACGAAGTGGCCCGCGGACGCGCGATCATCCCCGCAAACATCAATCACCCGGAGCTTGAGCCGGTCATCATCGGCCGCAACTTTCTCGTCAAGGTCAACGCCAATATCGGCAATTCCGCCGTGACCTCTTCGGTCGCGGAAGAGGTCGAGAAAATGGTGTGGGCGGCGCGCTGGGGCGCCGACACGGTGATGGACCTCTCCACGGGGCGCAACATTCACAACATCCGCGACTGGATCATCCGCAATGCAAGCGTGCCAATCGGCACCGTGCCGATTTATCAGGCGCTGGAAAAAGTCGGCGGCGACGCGCTCAAGCTCGATTGGGAAGTGTTCAAGGATACGCTCATCGAGCAGGCGGAGCAGGGCGTCGATTATTTCACCATCCATGCCGGCGTGCGCCTCGCCTATGTGCCGCTCACCGCGAGCCGCGTCACCGGCATCGTGTCGCGCGGCGGTTCGATCATGGCGCGGTGGTGCCTCTCGAAGCACAAGGAGAGCTTCCTCTACGAGCGCTTCGGCGACATCTGCGACATCATGCGCCGCTACGATGTTTCCTTCTCGCTGGGCGACGGTCTGCGTCCCGGCTCCAACGCCGACGCCAACGACGCCGCGCAATTCGCCGAATTGGAGACGCTCGGCGAATTGACGAAGATCGCTTGGGACAAGGGCTGTCAGGTGATGATTGAAGGGCCCGGCCATGTGCCGATGCACAAGATCAAGGCCAATATGGACAAGCAGCTCAAGGTCTGCGGCGAGGCGCCGTTCTACACGCTCGGGCCGCTCGTCACCGACATCGCGCCGGGCTACGACCACATCACGTCGGGCATCGGCGCCGCGATGATCGGCTGGTTCGGCACGGCGATGCTTTGCTATGTCACGCCGAAGGAGCATCTTGGCTTGCCGGATCGCGACGACGTGAAGACGGGCGTCATCACCTATCGCATCGCCGCACACGCCGCCGATCTCGCGAAAGGCCATCCGGCGGCGCGTGAGCGCGACGACGCGATGAGCCGCGCGCGCTTCGACTTCCGCTGGAACGATCAGTTCGACATCGGCCTCGACCCCGACACGGCGCGTGAATATCACGACGAAACCATGCCCAAGGAAGCGCATAAGGTCGCGCATTTCTGCTCCATGTGCGGGCCGAAATTCTGCTCGATGCAGATCACCCGCGATCTGCGCGAAGAGGCAGCGGCCATCGCCGAGCGCGAACAGGGAATGGCGGAGAAGGCGGAGGAGTTCGTCGAAAAGGGCGCGGAAATTTACGTGCGGGGATGAGAGGACGATCAGGTCATTCGCCGGGCGTCCGCCACCTCAATCCCGGAAAGCGTGCGAAATCGCGATCGAGCGTGATCCATACGCAATCCCATTCGATCGCCAGCGCGGCGAACCAGGCGTCCGTCACCATCGGTCCGCGAATATCCGTTTCGATGCATAGTCGCTCGAAAATCCGCCAATGGCCCTCGCCCGGTTCGACGAGGCGGCAATTCGGCTGGGCCAGTATGTCCGCGCAAAAGCCGAAGGCTTCCTCCAGCGAACTCGGCGATTGATAGAATCTGCGGTTCGTCGTGACGCGCACCACCGCGCTCAGAACGAGGCGCGACACGCCGAACGGCGCGCGGCTGTCGAAGGCGTCGTCGAGCCATTTACGGCAACGCGCGTGGCGGGGCGCGTCGCTGCGGAACGCTTCGACGAGCACGTTAACGTCGGCCAAATTCATTTTCCGGGTGCGGGATTTTGCGACTCCAAGCGGCTCAAGCGCTCGGCGTCTTCCTGCTCATCGATATCTCGCAGCCTGGGAAAATCGACGCCCGGCGCT
>CAZCJY010000035.1:0-6045 GCA_964498975.1 uncultured Methylocystis sp. | reverse complement strand
CCCGCCAGTCTCGCGGCTGATGCGCGCATAGCGGGGCGCGGGGGACCGCGGCGCCTCCCCACAAACGACGATGCGTAAGCCTTCCTCGATCATCGACGTCAGGGTGCGATCCTCGGCGGCCGCCTTGCGACGAGCGCGGCGAAGCAGGTCTTCCGGAAGGCGGACGGTTGTACGTTCAGTCATGTTCATGACATATATTTAATATGTCGATATGTCAAAAGAAGTTTGGCTGGAAAGGGGACACGCCCGGCTTAGACCGGGCGTATCGCGTTTTGAAATCAGTCAGTTCAGCCGCGGCCAAGCACGGTCACATGCACCTGTCCTGTGCCGCGCTCGATGAGCCCGAGCTGGGTCGCCGCGCCGCGCGAGACGTCGAGACTGCGCCCCGTCCACGCGGCCGGGCCGCGATCATTGACGCGGACAATCACCGAGCGGCCGCCATAGGTTAAAAGCAAACGCGTCCCCATCGGCAGGGTGCGATGGGCGGCCGTCAGATCCCACATATTGAATTTTTCGCCATTCGCCGTGTGGCTGTTGGGCTCGTAGCGACGAGGGCCGCCGCCATAGAAAGAGGCGTTGGCGGTAAAATCGCGGCCAGCGTCCGCTTCCGCATGATGCGAAGGCCGATGAAAGCCATGGTGCGCCAACGCAGGCGCTGTGGTCAGTCCAAGTGTCAGCAGTGCCCCAAAGACTCGATTCATTCAGGATTGCTCCATTTTACGCACAAAAGCGTGAAGAACGCCGACCCGCGCTTAGCTTGGTCGAGCGCATAGATTCCATCCAATGGAATGGAGATGATGAATTGTTGTCTATAGATGAAATGTGGCAAAATATGTATTTGCAATATGCTTGGATAAGCTTGGCTATGGCGTGGAACGCATATCTCAATATACGTTTATTTAGTCTCAGTTATGTTCGATATAGCCTTATATATCGTGCGCCGCCGGAAAATTAACCATGTCTGACCTAGCGTAAGCGCTGCAAGAAGGCGGCGGGCTGACATCGCCGCCCTAAGGCGTCAAACAGGCAGGCGGGAGATTCGCGAATGACAGACACCAAACGCGCCGCTGTCATCGGCGTCGTCACCGCTTCCGACCGCGCGAGCGCCGGCCTCTATGAAGACGAGAGCGGGCCGGCGATCGAGGCCTATTTTACCGCCTCACTGACGACGCCTTTTCGCATCGAGCGGCGCCTCATTCCCGATGGTTTCGAAAGCGTGCGCGACACGTTGATTGATTTAGCCGACAATGTCGGCTGCGATCTCATCGTCACGACCGGCGGCACGGGGCCAAGCCCGCGCGACCTTACGCCAGAGGCGACGCTCGCGGCCTGTCCGCGCGAATTGCCCGGCTTTGGCGAATTGATGCGCCAGGTCTCCCTCGCGCAGACGCCGACCGCGATCCTCTCTCGCCAACTCGCGGCCCACCGCGGCAAGTGCTTGGTCATCAATCTGCCCGGAAAGCCGGCGGCGATCGAACTCTGCCTCAACGCCGTCATGCCCGCCGTGCCCTACTGCCTCGACCTCATCGGCGCCGCTTACATCGAAACCGATCCGGCGCGGGTGAGAAGCTTCCGGCCCAAGCCGAAGTGACCGCCCATTCGGGCAGGTCTGGCGCGTCAGGCGACAATGCGCGCGCTTCTCATCCTTGGGCGTGGCCTGTATAGGGGAGGCGCGTCTGCCGGGACGAGTCGCCCGCCACGCGTTATGAGAGCTAAGAGGCAGGGGCCGCTGAGAATGAATGAATTGCGTTTGGTGGTGGTGGGCGCCGCGGGCCGCATGGGCCGGATGCTGACGCAGATCATCCCCGATACTTTGGGCGTACGCCTGACCGCCGCCTTGGAGCAGCCCGGGTCGTCTTCGCTGGGCGTCGACAGCGGTCTGACCTATGGCGCACTTCCCAACGGCGTGCCGATCACCAGCGACGTCGCCGCCGCGCTGGCCGACGCCGACGCCGTCATCGATTTCTCCTCGCCGGCCTCCACGGTCGAAATGGCGAAAGCGACGGCCAAGGAGAAAATAGCGCATGTCATCGGCACTACCGGGCTCTCGCATGACGATCTCGACGCAATCGCCGTCTGCGCGCGCGACACTGCGATCGTGCGTTCGGGCAATATGAGCCTCGGCGTCAATCTACTCGCGATTCTTGTCGAGCGCGCCGCCAAGGCGTTGGGCCCCGCCTGGGACGCCGAGATTGTCGAGATGCATCATCAGCTGAAGATCGACGCGCCCTCTGGCACGGCGCTGCTGCTCGGCGAGGCGGTCGCCCGCGGGCGCGGCGTCGATCTTGCCGAGAACAGCGCGCGCGGCCGTGACGGCATCATCGGTCCGCGCAGGATCGGCGAAATCGGTTTCGCGAGCCTGCGCGGCGGCACGGTCATTGGCGATCATACGGTTATTTTTGCCGGCGCCGGCGAGCGCATCGAATTGTCGCATCGCGCCGAGGATCGCGGCGTCTTCGCGCGCGGCGCCCTGGCGGCGGCGCTGTGGACGCGCGGCAAGGCGCCGGGACTCTATTCGATGGCGGACGTGCTCGGCCTCTCGGGCGCCTGATTCTCGCGAGAGCCTGTGAGCATGGATCGTATTCTCGTCCTCGTCCGGCATGGCCAAAGCGAATGGAACGCCAAAAATCTTTTCACCGGCTGGAAGAATCCCGGTCTGACTCCGCTCGGCGTCGAAGAAGCTCGCCGCGCCGGCCGCGAATTAAAAAAGCTCGACATTCTCTTTAGCGTTGGTTTCACCTCCGCGCTGGTCAGGGCCCAAGACACAATTGACCTCATCTTCGAGGAGCTCGGCCAGACGGGCGTGCCAACCATCAGGGACCGTGCGCTGAACGAGCGCCATTACGGCGATCTCTCCGGCCTCAACAAGGACGAGGCGCGCGACAAATGGGGCGAGGAGCAGGTGCGTCTGTGGCGGCGCTCTTATGACGTGCCGCCGCCGGGGGGCGAGAGCCTGAAAGACACTGTGGCGCGCGTGCTTCCCTTTTACTGCCAGCGCATCTTGCCGCCGGTGATGCGCGGCGAGCGCGTGCTGGTCGCGGCGCATGGCAACAGCTTGCGCGCGCTCGCCATGGTGCTCGACCAGCTGACGCCCGAGTCGGTGACGACGCTGGAGCTCGCGACAGGCGTGCCAATTATTTATCGTCTCAACGCCGACTCGACCGTAGCTTCGAAGACGGTGCTGGCGTGAGGATACGCGCTAGATAGCGCCCATGCCCGAAATCGCGCCCGGCGCTTTTCATTACCCCGGCTATCTCGACGCGGCGGCGCAGGCGGCGCTCGCGCATGATATCGCGCAAGTCATCGCCGCCGCGCCGCTTTACGTCTCGACCATGCCGAAGACCGGCGCCCCCATGTCCGTCCGCATGACCAATTGCGGCCCGCTCGGCTGGATGAGCGACAAGGACAAGGGATATCGCTACGAACCGCGCCATCCCGAAACCGGCGCGCCCTGGCCGCAGATGCCGAAGGCGCTCCTCGACATTTGGGACGAACTCGCCGGCTATCCGAAGCCGCCGGAAGCCTGCCTCGTCAACGTCTACGACGAGGAAGCGCGCATGGGCCTGCATCAGGATCGCGACGAAGCCGATTTCGCCGCGCCGATCCTGTCGTTGTCGCTCGGCGCGGATTGCCGCTTCAAACTTGGCGGGACGCGCCGCGCCGACAAAGTTTTCTCGCTCGTTCTCTCGTCGGGCGATGCGCTCGTGCTCTCCGGCGCGTCGCGGCTACGCTATCACGGCGTGGACAGGATTCTGCCGAGCGCCCAGACGCGCCTGCCGGCGCCGCTCGCGGGCTTCGGCGCGAGAATCAATCTCACGCTGCGACGGGTCGCTTGATGCGCCGGTTCAGCCCGAGTTCAGCTGCAATGGGATAATTTCGCCTTCGATCGGGACTTGGCGATTGGCGTATTGTCTCGGAGAGCGGCTTCGTTGTAGTTTCGAAGCCGTCTAAAGAGCGCCAATCGGGCGTCAAACCTTTGGCCGGGCGCGATTGCAAAAAAAAGGCGGGCGCGGAGCGACGCCACGATGAGGAAAGGAACAAGGATGAAGACGATTTCCCTGCTGACGTTCGCTGCGAGCGTCGCTTTCGCCGCTTCCGCCGGCCAGGCTTTCGCCGCTGGCGATCCCGCGGCGGGCGAAAAGGTCTTCGCCAAGTGCAAAGCCTGCCATCAAGTCGGCGAAACCGCCAAGAACGCTGTCGCGCCGCATCTCAACGGCGTCGAAGGGCGCAAGGCCGGCGCGGTCGAAGGCTATAACTATTCCGAGGCGGACAAGAACTCCGGCATCACCTGGGACGAGGCGAGCTTCAAGGAGTTCGTCAAGAACCCGAAGGCGAAGATCCCCGGCACCAAGATGATTTTCCAGGGTCTAGCGGCCGACAAGGATCAGGAAGACGTCTGGGCCTATCTCATCCAGTTCGGCCCGGACGGCAAGAAAAAGTAAGGCGCAGTTTTTTCAAAGCGCTTTTGGGCGGCCCTGAAACAGGGCCGCCTTTTTTATTTGCCTTCGCCGCGACGACGTGTGTCGTGGATACAACAGTCAATAAAAAGTGATATCCGATATATAAAACAGTTCCAGATTAAATTCTGTTTTCTGATGTATTCCGGCAACACTTTGTTACAGATCGGAAACATTTACTTACAACCATTCCATACTAGCTCCTCTCGCAATTGACAGTTCTCAAACAGAAAACTTACCGATTGACCTTCTTCGATCGACTGAACGCGAGAAGGGCGCTGACATGATCCAGAAACAATCAATATCTCCGCAGACGCTGCGCGCTTCTCTTCCTGCGGCGTTCGGTCAAATGACCGGCGGAGTTTCGCTCGCCGCCTTAATTCTTGCCGCCGCGCTGACGCCCAGCGTCAGCATTCCGGCTCTTGCGCAATCCGAGCCCAAGCCCTTGCCGGCAGTGAGAGTCGACGCGCCGCCCGAGAAGCCGCGCGCGATCGCCCATCCGAAGCCGAAGCCTGTTGTCTCCCAAGCGCGCCACGCGAGCGGAGCCCAACGATTGCCGCCTATCGACGTTGGAGGCGCACGACGCAGCGCTCGGGTTCTTCCGACAACCCGCGCGCCGGTCGAGACTGCGGCTCCGTCAGTCCTGGGCGCTCCCGGCGACCGTCCTCTTTTCCCTGCCACGGCGCTCGGCCGCGGCCCTGCGGACGTCGTCGGCTATTTCGCCGGCGCGACATCGACGGCGACGAAGACGAACACGCCGATTATGGACATTCCGCAATCGGTCACGATCCTCACCAAGCAGCAGCTGCAGGACCGCAACAGCATCGATCTCAATCGGGCGCTGATGTACGTGCCGGGCGTGACGGTTGCGCAAGGCGAAGGCAATCGTGATCAGATCACCATTCGCGGCCAGGACACGTCGGCGGACTTCTTCACGGACGGCGTGCGCGACGACGCGCAATATTACCGCGATCTCTACAACATCGAGGCGGTCGAGGTGCTGAAAGGCCCCAGCGCGCTGATCTTCGGGCGGGGGGGCGGCGGCGGCGTGATCAACCGCGTCACCAAGAAGGCCGATGGCGAAACTCTTCGCTCGATGTCGATCAGTTCGGGCAGTTTCGCCCGTAAGCGCCTGACGGTCGATGTGGGCGACGCGATCACCGACACGCTCGCCTTTCGCCTCAACGGGCTTTACGAGCAATCCTACGGCTATCGCGACTTCTTCAAACTCGAACGCTACGGCATCAATCCCACGTTCACATGGCGGCCGCTAGACAAGACATTCGTCACGCTGAGCTACGAGCATTTCCGCGACCGCCGCACCGCCGACCGCGGCATTCCGTCTATCGGCGGCTTCGTATTCGGCGGCGCGAACATTTATCCCGGCTACCCGTCGCCCGCGCCGATCGACGCTTTCTTCGGCGCGGGCAATCCGTCGGTTCAGGACGTCAATTACGCCAAGGTCGATCTCAACCGCGCGGCGCTGGCGATCGACCACACCACGGATTTCGGCCTCAACATCCGCAATCAGATGGTCTATGCGGATTATGAGAAGCGCTATCAGAACACGTTTCCCGATCGAGGCTTG
>CAZCJY010000034.1:0-15857 GCA_964498975.1 uncultured Methylocystis sp. | reverse complement strand
CGCGTCGACGTCTATATGCCGGCTTCGGCGCGGCCCATGGTCGCCATCGACAGCGCGAGCAGCGTGACGAGATTGGGCAGCACGATGCGCAACGGAATATTGCGGAAGCGCAGACGACGCTTCTCCGATGGCGTCAGCGAGCCTTCATGCGCGTCGTCTTGCGAGAAGAAGGGATCGGCCATCGCGCGATCAGCCCGCTTTGAATGTGAGCGCGGCGGCGCCGGCGGTCATGTCGGCGAGTATGGTTTCGCCGGCGATGGCGCGCGAGCCGATGGCGACCATGGGCCGCGCCGAAGCCGGCATATAGACGTCGACGCGCGAGCCGAAACGGATGAGGCCGAAGCGGTCGCCGACGCCAATCTGTTCTCCTTCCTTCACGAAGCCAATAATGCGCCGCGCGACGAGGCCGGCGATCTGCACGACGCCGAAACGCCCGAACGACGTTTCGATGACCATGCCGCTGCGCTCATTGTCCTCGCTCGCCTTGTCGAGATCGGCGTTCAGAAAAAGGCCGGGCTTATATGCCATACGCGAGATGCGGCCGGTGATCGGCGCGCGATTCACATGCACGTCGAAAACGCTCATGAACACCGAGATGCGTTGCATCGGCTCCGCGCCGAGCCCGAGCTCGGCGGGCGGAAGAAAAAATCCAACGGCGCTGACGACGCCATCGGCGGGCGAAACGACGAGACCCTCGCGCAAAGGCGTCACGCGCGGCGGGTCGCGAAAGAAATAGGCGCACCAGGCCGTGGCGATGAAGCCGATCCAGCCCAGCGTCGGCGACAGCCAGTTGAGGATGAAAGAGACGACCGCAAAACCGGCGATGAAGACGTAACCCTCTGGATGGATGGGCGTCAGCGTCTTGCGGACGGAATCGATGATCGACATGCGGCTTGCGTCTCCGGCGCCGGTTTATGGTTCTCTTTGGCATTTTGCGGCGCCAAAGTCACGGCGGCGCGACGGGGGTTAGGGCAGGCGCAGGATACGGCAGGTCGCGCCCCTGGGCGTCGGCGGCGCGCCGGGTTCGCGGATCAGCAGCGCCTGCGATTGCGCGAGCTCAGTTAGGAGCGAAGAGTCCTGCAACGGTTGCGGCGTGGCGATGAGGCGGCCATCGGCGTCAAGCGAAAGCCGCGCCCGCATATAGTCGCGCCGGCCTTTGTTCGCCGGCAGGTCTACGCCAGCGATAGCGGCTTCGGTTCTATCCTCTGCGGCGCGCGGATCGCCCTGCAGCGCGCGCAGCAACGGATGGAGAAAAACCAGCGCGCAGACGATCGCCGCCACCGGATTGCCGGGCAGTCCGAGAATGCGCATGTCTCCGAGCGCGCCATGGATGAGCGGTTTGCCTGGCCGCATGGCGATGCGCCAGAAATCGAGAGTCATGCCCTGACGCGCCAGCGCCGGGCGCAGCAGATCGTGATCGCCGACCGACGCGCCGCCGAGCGTCACAAGAACGTCGGCGCGGGCCTCGCGGGCGAAACCGATCCCGCGTTCCAGGTCAGCGAGATCGTCGCGGAATATGCCGAGATCGATCACTTCGGCGCCCGCGTTCTCGGCGATCGCCGCCACCGCATAAGAATTACAGGCGATGATCTGCGCCGGGCCGGGCTCCGCGCCGGGGAGAACCAGTTCGTCGCCGGACGCGATCAACGCCACGCGCGGGCGCCGCGCGACCGGCAGGCTCGCATGGTTCATGGCGGCGGCGAGCGCGAGTTCGGCGGGCCCGAGCCGCGCGCCTGCAGTGAGCGTGGTCGCGCCTTCGAGGAAATCGAGGCCGGCGCCGCGGATATGCGAACCCGAGGCCGCGCCGTCTTGAGCGCCGACCATGCCGTCGGCGGCGACTGCGTCCTCCTGCAAGAGAATGGCGTCTGCGCCTTCGGGAACCGGCGCGCCTGTGAAGATGCGCACGGCCTCCCCGGGGCCAAGTCGGGCGTCAAAGCCATGTCCGGCGGCGCTTTCGCCGACGAGCCGCAGCCGCGCGCCTGACGTGAGATCAGCGGCGCGTAGCGCATAGCCGTCCATGGCGGAGACGGCGACGGGCGGCTGCGTGTGCCTGGCGACAAGATCGCGGGCCAGCGTGCGGCCGCGCGCGCCTCCGAGCGGCGTCGACTCCTCGCCGAGTCGCGTCGCGCCCGAAAGCACGCGCGTGAGCGCTTCCGCAACGGTAAGAGGCTTGTCCACGGGTTCGCTCTATCCTCGGTTGGCGACGCGGCGAAAGACGAAAACCGCGAGGCTTTCGCCTGCCATTGCGACGAGCACGATTACCGTCGCAAGAGCTGCATCAATGGCGACGCCGGGATAAGCGAAGGAGAACGCCGTGCCAAGAGCGATCGCGATGATGAGGACGGCGATGACGCGCGACAAGGGAAGTTTCATTTCGGCGCCGCCCCGTCGTCTTTTTTGACGCCCGCGTAGTGCATGATGTCGGCGACAGCGGCGCCGACCGGCTGCACCCAGTCAGCGGCGGTGAATGTGATGTTGGCGATCCGTAAACTCAGATCGTCGAGCCGCGCGCCGTCGGCGAAGTCGGGACGTTTTACCTGACCCGCATAGGCCGAAACGAACAGCGGAAAGGCGCGCGGATGCACATTGGTGAGATCGACGAACAGGAATGGCGGCGGCAGCGGCGTCAGATCGCTGATGCGTGTTGCGTAGGTCAGCAGATACGGCCCTCCGGACAGATCATTCTGACAGATTTGCGCGACAGCCGGCGCCGGCTGGTCGCAAAGATGAAACAGTAGACGCTGCACCATTGCGAAATCATAGTCGGCGAACACAAATTTCCTCACCGCCTGCGTAGCGATTTCCGTCGGGAAGGACACTTTGCCTTTCGAGGAGGCTTTCGTTGGAATATAGAGAATATTGATGCGGTTCTTCGCCGCTGGCGCGTTCTCCGTCGAGGGGAAATGCGCGAGAATGTCGCTAAGCAAGGCGACGCCGCGATCGCTGGCGCGCGGCAGGATGACATAGGAATAGAGGCCGTATCCTTCCGTTTCCGCGCCCGGCGCGTAGAGGAAATCATAGGCCGTGCCGAGGATGGAAGGCTTCTCCGCGCCTGCGTCGGCGCCGCGTTGTTCGGACGGCGGTTCGACCGGAGGGGCGCCAATCGACGATGGCGCGCGCCGGTAGGCGCGCGGGCGAGAGCCTTTGTGTCCCCAACCGTAGGCGCCTGAATAGCCCATGCAGCGCCGATAGCACGTCGCGTCGTCGCCGCAGCGACGCCGACACTCCTCCGCGCGGTCGGCGAGGGCGGGCGCGCTCGCAAACAGGAACAGCGCGATGGCGAGAAAAAAGTGCGTCCGCATGGCGGCGCCTCCATCAAAAAAACGAATGTAATATATCATTTATAACGACATCCAGCCCAGCTATCGCGACGGGGCCGACTAATCCTCGCGCCGCCAATCGCCCGACTTGCCGCCTTCTTTCGAGACGAGTTCTATCTCTTCGATGCGCATGGCGCGATCGGCGGCTTTCAGCATGTCGTAGATCGTCAGACAGGCGACGGAGACGGCGGTCAGCGCCTCCATCTCGACGCCGGTTTGGCCGGTGACGGAGGCCTCCGCGATGACCCGCAGGCCCGGCAATGCGTCATCGGGCATTATCTCGACCGTCACGCTCGACAGGGGCAGGGGATGGCAGAGCGGAATGAGGTCGCTCGTCCTCTTCGCCGCTATGATGCCGGCGATGCGCGCGGCGCCGAAGACATCGCCCTTCTTTGCTTGGCCTTCGACCGCGAGCCGCAAAGTCTCTCGCGCCATCACGACTCGACCGCGCGCCCGCGCGACGCGCTTCGTCTCGGCCTTCGCCGACACGTCGACCATATGTGCTTCGCCTGTGGCGGTGAGATGGGTGAGTTTGGTCATTTGAGGCGGTTCGCTCCTTTGGCGAATAAGCACAACTTTAAGTTGCAATTTTTTATTAACCCTATATCCTCGCCATGCTGTCCAGTCCTGCAAGACTGCCGTCAGTGGTGCACGACAGCCATATAAACTTATGTAATTTGATTATACCAAATGGTTGTCGTGGATCAAATTCATTAGGGGGAATCCATGTCCCAATGTAATTGTAAAGGATCGACGACCATGTCAACAGAACATGTCCCTGATTTTACTGTCGCCGGTGTTGAAGGCGCGACGCCGGAGGCGTCGGCTGAAGTCACGCGCTTCGGCGTTCAGGCAGATCTGGCAGGTGCGCAGGCCTTGCGCCTTTCTATATGCGTTGGCGCAAGCTATAACCCGCAAACTCAGCAGATCTGCTTCCAGATCCCCATTTACGGCAACTTTTGCGTGCGTTTGCCGATCTCCATTCCAGTCGGCGCCGCGCTGAAGGTATGCGCGCAGACCTGCGGAAGCATTATACCGACAGGGCTCAAGGCGACGATCTATCTCAACGGAAGCGTCATTAAGACGATCATTCTTTTCGGCGCTTGCTGATCGTTTCGACGTTGCCAGATGCGGCGCGCGATTATGCGCGCTGCGCTGGAAAAGCCTGTCTCAACCCCGCAGCAGCGCGCGCGTCGCCTCCTCGACATTCTCCTGACGCATCAAGCTTTCGCCGACGAGAAACGTGAAGATGCGCGACTTTTCCAAACGCAGGCAGTCCTGATGCGCCGTGATGCCGCTTTCAGCGACGATGATCTTGTCGCGCGGAATGAGCTCGGCGAGTCGTTCGCTCACTTCGAGTGACACTTTGAAGTCATGTAGATCGCGATTGTTGACGCCGATAAGACGCGTCTCCAACGCCAAGGCGCGATCAAGCTCCCTCTCGTCGTGCACCTCGACCAGCACGTCCATGCGCAGATCATGCGCTGCGGTGTTGAGCGCCTTAGCCTCGCCGTCGTCGACCGCAGCCATGATGATGAGAATGCAATCCGCGCCGTAAGCGCGCGCCTCATAGACTTGGTAGGGATCGAACATGAAATCCTTGCGCAGCGCCGGCAGATGCGTCGCTTTGCGCGCGGCCTCGAGATCTTCGAGCCTGCCTTTGAACGAGGGCGCATCGGTCAGGACGGAAAGACACGCGGCACCGGCGGCTTCATAAGCGCGCGCCAGTTTCGCCGGACTGAAATCGGGGCGAAAGATCCCCTTGGATGGGCTCGCTTTCTTGATCTCGGCGATGAGCGCGATGCGGCGCTCGTTCAGCTTTTGCTCGATCGCATGCACGAAGCCGCGCGGCGGATCATGGTCATGCACATTGCGCTCGAGCGTCGCGAGCGGCATGCGCACCTTGGCCTCAGAAATCTCGGTTCGCTTATAAGCTTCGATCTTTTTTAAGATATCAGTCATTTGCTCGCCTGCGGCGAAGGCGCGCCGCGACTGCCTTCGCTCAAATTCGTTCCGCCAACCGACGGCTCCCAATGGATAGCCGATAAAGCGGCGCAATCCTATCCCGAACCGTCTTCCACGGCAGTCAGGCGTCCCGGTTGGAGCAGTGGATGAGCGCGTCAAGCTTTTCGCGCGCGGCTCCGGAATCAAGCGCGCGCGCGGCCAAAGTCGCACCCTCGCGAATGTCGGCGGCGCGTTCCGCGACGACGAGCGCGACGCCAGCGTTCAGAACGGCGATGTCGCGATAGGCGTTTTTCTCGCCGTTCAGCACGGCGCGCAGGGCGCTGGCGTTATGCGCCGGATCGCCGCCAACGAGCGCCTGGGCCGTCGCGCGCGGCAGGCCGGCGTCTTCCGGCGTGATGTCGAGGGCGCGAATCGCGCCGCCCTCCAGCGCCACGACATGCGTCGGCCCGGTCGTCGTCGCTTCGTCGAGGCCGTCGCTCCCATGCAGCAGCCAGACGCGCTTGGCGCCGAGTTCGGAAAGCGCGCGCGCCAGCGGCTCGAGCCAGTCGCGCGAAAAGACGCCGATCGTCTGCCGCTCGACCCGCGCCGGATTGCATAGAGGGCCGAGCATATTGAAAATCGTGCGCACGCCGAGTTCGGCTCTAACGGGCGCGGCGTGGCGCATGGCGGGATGATGCGCGCTCGCCGCCATGAAGCAAATGCCCGCCTCGCGCAGGCAGGCGCTCGCGGCGTCCGGCGCAATGCCGACCTTGACGCCGAGTTCGCCAAGGACGTCCGACGCGCCCGAGCGCGATGAGGCGGCCTTGCCGCCATGCTTGGCGACGATGGCGCCGGCGGCGGCGGCGATGATTGCCGCGAGCGTCGAGATATTATAGGTGCCGGCCCCGTCGCCGCCCGTGCCGACGATGTCGATGGCGCCAGGCGGCGCTTCGACCGGCGTCATGGTGGCGCGCATCGCCTGCGCCGCGCCGATGATCTCCTCGACCGTCTCGCCGCGCATCCGCAGGCCCATGATGAAGGCGCCGAGCTGCGCCGGCGTCGCCGCGCCTTTGAAAATGAGCGAGAAGGCCGCCCGCGCCTCGTCACGCGCCAGCGGCGCGCCGGAGACGAGAGCGGCGATGTAAGGCTTGAAATCGCTCATGGGCGGTCGGCAATGGACAGTTGGCAGTTCGATTGGGTCTCGCGGACCGCGGACGGCTCAAGACCTGCCGCCCAATTCCTCACGCGGCCTTCTCGCGACGCCGCGGCCCCTCATTCCACTCGCGCGCAAGGTCCAGGAAATTCTGCAGAATTTTGTGACCGTGCTGCGAGGTGATGCTCTCGGGATGGAACTGCACCCCATGCGTCGGCAGCGTCTTGTGCGACAGCGCCATGATGAGGCCGTCCGGCGTTTCGGCGGTGATGCGCAGGCAATCGGGCAGGGTCTCCCGCTTCACGATGAGCGAGTGATAGCGCGTCGCCTGGAATGGGCCGTCAATCCCGCGAAAGACCGCGTCGCCGTGATGCAGGATCGTCGCCATCTTGCCGTGGATCGGCAACGGCGCCCGCACCACGTCGCCGCCGAAGACCTCGCCGATGGACTGATGGCCCAGACACACGCCGAAAATCGGCACGGTTTCGGCGGCGGCGGCGATCAGCTCCATGCAAATGCCCGCCTCATGCGGCGTGCAGGGGCCGGGCGACAGCACGATGGCGTCGGGGCCGCCCGCGAGCACCTCGGCGACGGAGACGGCGTCGTTGCGATGCACGGTGACGGTCGCGCCCAACTGGCCGAAATAATGGACCAGATTGAAGGTGAAGCTGTCGTAATTGTCGATCAGCGTGACGTTGGACATTTGGCTCCGGTCCGGGCGCCTCGCCTGCGGCGCTTTGACTGTCCAATAGGCCGCGCAGCGCCGTTAGGCAACAGTCGTGGGCGTCTCGCCCCGCCGTGAAAACCGCCAGTCGGGGCGCACGTCGCGGATCATCATAATCTCGGCGAGCGACTGGCGCGTCAGCAGGCCGACCAGACGCCCCTCTCCGTCGGTCACCCCGACCACCGCGCCCTCGCCGAGCTTGGTCAGGGCCGCGTCGATAGGCTCCTGTGCGTCGATCGTGGCGGCGTCCTGGCGCACGAAGGGCGCGACAGGTGCGCCAGCGTCGGAAACCCGTAAAGCCTGGATGATATCGGGGCGAGACAGAAAGCCGCTCAGCCGGCCGGAGGAGTCGACGACCGGAAACTCGTCCTGCGAGGTCGCCAGCAAAACATCGACGGCTTCGCGGACGCTCGCGGCGCGGTCGATGGTCGCAATGCTCGTCTCCATCGCATCCCCGGCCTTGAGGCCCCGCGCCGCCTCGAACATATCCGTCATCTGCGCCTCTCCGGCGGCGGCGATATAGACGAAAATCGCGATGAAGAGCAGCAGCGGATTGCCGAAGAGTCCCAGAAAACCGAGGAGAAAGGCGAATCCCTGGCCGATCTGCGCGGCGATGCGGGTCGCCCTGGCCTTGCCGAGCCACATTGAAAGCGCGGCGCGCAGCACTCTGCCGCCGTCCATCGGGAAGGCCGGGATCATATTGAAAACAGCCAGGAAAATATTGACGGCCGCCAACCGCTTCAGGAGCCCGACCGATGGATCGCCGATCTGTATCGCATCGGAGACGTCGACCGCGCCCAGAAAAAGGACGAGGGCGACCGCAATCACGACATTTACGGCGGGCCCCGCCAAGGCGATCAGCAGTTCCTGGCCGGGCTTGTCGGGCATGCGGTTCATATCGGCCACGCCGCCGATCGGCAGAAGCGTAATCACCGGCGACACGATGCCGTAGCGCCGCGCCGTCAGAATGTGGCCGAACTCATGCAACACGACGCAGGCAAAAATGGCGACGATGAACAGCACGCTGTCGCGCGCCGCGGCGGCGCCGCCGCGCTGATAGGCAGCGAACCCGATCCACGCCAGCAACAGCAGGAAAGTGACGTGAATCCGCACGGCGGTTCCCATGAACGTGCCGAGCGTGATGGACCATCGCATATGAGCGTCCTGCGATCGTGATTAACGCTTGGTAAAATAGAGCGTATGTCCGGTCTCCGCCAGACGGGCCGCTGCAAAGAAAAAGCCGGCGGAGCGATTTCAGGCGCTCGCCGGCGATAAGTTGGGATAGGGAGACGAAACGGAGAGAACTCAGAGGCGATAGCGGATCTGATCGGTCCAGAAGCGCTCCAGGCGCGAGAGCGAGGTGTTGAGGTTGCGGAACTCGTCGCAGGACACGCCGCCGATGTGCTCGACGGTCATCGCATGCTTCTCGTAAAGCTGCGAGACGATGTCGTGAATCTCTTTGCCCTTCGGAGTCAGGCTGATGCGCACCGAGCGGCGGTCGAGGCGCGAGCGGGCGTGATGCAGATAGCCCATCTCGACAAGTTTCTTAACATTGTAGGAAACATTCGAGCCGAGGTAGTAGCCGCGCGTGCGCAGCTCGCTCGCTGTCAACTCCTTGTCGCCGATATTGTAGAGAAGCAGCGCCTGCACGGAATTCACGTCGCCGCGGTCGCGACGGTCGAACTCGTCCTTGATCACGTCGAGCAAGCGGCGGTGAAGGCGCTCAACCAGCGTCAGCGCTTCAAGATATACCGGTCGGATCTCGCTAATGCGGTCCGCGCGAGCCTGCTGAGGGGCGGTCTTGGTTACGGCGCTCATCGTCTTCTCCATCACATCGGATGCGTCGCGCATCTCTTGATCAGCCTTGGATGAGATCAAATTAGACTGATCCAAATGAAAGGCAGTTTAAATAACAGCCTGAATCTCCTGTTTACCGCGATAAGCCTGTTCGCGGTGAATGGCAGGTGAATTGAAACGTTCAATTTACGTTGAATTTGTCTTAAAGCGCGTTGCGCGGCGTCGGCGTCTCTATGCGCCAGACCTCTGTTTCGCGGACTTCTTGTCGAACTTGCGGCGCCGTCGACGCTCGCGCATGCGCTGCGCCTCGACATCGCGTCCCGCCTCGAATGTCAGTCCGAAATACATGGCGATAAGCACGGCGTTGACGCCGATGAGCCAATAGCCTCCGATGAAGAACCCCGGCATGCTGAGCGTGAGAAAAATCTGCGCGCTCGCGATCAAGAGCCACAACACGCCGCCCCAGGGCGTCGCCAGCCACAGGCCGACGCCGGCGATGAGATCAAGCACCGCGAAGAAAATAACGGCGAAGGCCGCGCTTTGCGGCATGGTTTCGAAAATCGTGCGATCCGAGGCGAGGATGATGCGCCACTGCATCAACCCCTGCACCAGCCAGAACAGCGCGACAATGCGCATGAAGCGCGACAGCAGCACACCCCATTTCGCGGCGTCGCCGGCGGCGTTCGGATCGCCAATTCGGATCGCGCGATAGGGGTCGTCGCCGTCGTCGTAAATCGTAGGGCCGGCCATCGGATATCTCATGCCTGTCTCGACAGTTTACGCCAGTTTGCCGGTCTGACTACTGTCCGCGCCGCGGACGCGTGGCGAAGCGAACCGCTTCGTCGGCGGCGCGAAACAGCGCTTTCGCCTTGTTGACGCATTCGCGATGCTCATACTCCGGCTCGCTATCGTAGACGACTCCGGCGCCCGCCTGCACATGCATCTTGCCGTCCTTCACGATCGCCGTGCGCAGCACGATGCAGGTGTCCATCTGGCCGCCTGAACCGAAATAGCCGATGCAGCCGCCGTAAATGCCGCGCTTGTCGGTCTCGAGTTCGTCGATGATCTCCATGGCGCGCACCTTGGGCGCGCCAGAGACCGTGCCGGCGGGAAAGCCCGCAGCGAGGGCGTCGATGCAATCGTGGCGCGCGTCGAGCTCGCCTTCGACGTTGGAGACGATGTGCATCACATGACTGTATCGTTCGATCGTGAAACTGTCGGTGACGCGCACCGTGCCGGTCTTGGCGACGCGGCCGACATCGTTGCGGCCGAGATCGAGCAGCATCAAATGCTCGGCGCGTTCCTTTTCGTCGGCAAGAAGATCGGCGGCGAGGCGTTCGTCCTCGGCTTGCACGTCGCTGCGCCAGCGCGTTCCGGCGATCGGGCGGATCGTCACCTTGCCCTCGGCGACGCGCACCAGGATTTCGGGGCTCGAACAGACGATCTGGAAATCGCCGAAATCGAGAAAGCACAAAAAGGGCGCCGGATTCACGCGCCGCAACGCGCGATAAAGCGCGAAGGCGGGCAAGGCGAAGGGCGCCGTGAAACGCTGCGACAGCACCACCTGAAAAATGTCGCCAGCGCGGATATATTCCTTCGCGCGTTCCACCATTTCGAGAAAGCGCTGCTGCGGCGTGTTGGAGACCGCCTCCTGAGCGAGAAGCTGCGGATCGGCGCCCGTGTCGCGATGGTCGAGCGGCGCCTCCAGCGTCGCGACGATTTTGTCGAGCCGCGCCAGCGCGGCCTCATAAGCGGGTTTCGACGCGACGCCGGCGCGCGGGCGCACGGGAGTCACGATCGAAATCTCGTCGCGCACCGTGTCGAACACGACCATGACCGTCGGACGCACGAGCAACGCGTCAGGTGCGCCAATCTTGTCTTCCTTCGCCGGCGCCAGGCGCTCCATCTGGCGCACCATGTCATAGCCGAGATAGCCAAAGACGCCCGCCGCCATTGGCGGCAGTTGCGCGGCCTGCGGCACGGCGGACTCCGCGATGAGCTGACGCAGCGCGACAAGCGGCGGCGCGTCGCAAGGCGTAAAGGCGCACGCCTGCGCAAGCGCGTCGCGATTGATTTCCGCTTTGTCGCCAACGGCGCGGAAGATCACGTCCGGGTCGAGGCCGATCATCGAATAGCGTCCGCGCGCGGCGCCGCCTTCAACGGATTCCAGCAGGAAGGCGGCGCCCGAACGCGCGCGCGAGAGCTTCAGATAGGCGGAGACCGGCGTTTCGAGATCGGCGACAAGCTTTGTCACGACCAGTTGCGGCTGGCCGTTGTCATAGCCAACGCTAAAGGCGTCAAAGGCGGGCTCGAACATGGCGCCGGTCACTTGTCGCGTTCCGCTCCGGTCGTGAGTTCGAGCGTCTTCTGATTGATGTCGACGCCAAGCGCCTTTTCCAGTCCGCCGACATATTGCTCCAACAAATCGTTGTTCAACGCCGGCTTCAATTGGGCGGCGATCGTCTTCGCTTCGATTGAAGCGGGGTCGAAGACGGGCGTCGTCGCGTCGCGTAACAAGAACACGAGCCGACCGCCATCGACGACGACGGAGCCGGCGCTGCGCGGCGCGACATCAAAAAACTGCACGATGACATTGGTGTTGAAGTCGGGGCGCTGCGCGCGTTTCACATCATTGGCGCGCTTGATCTCAAGGCCAAGGCTCTTAGCGATCTCTTCGATCGGTTGGTGGGCGTTGAGCTTGCCGACGATTTCCTCCGCCTTGGCGGCGAGCGCCTTCTGAGACGCTTCGCTGCGCATGGCGTCGGCGACGGCGTCCTTCACCTCTTCGAAGGTCTTCTGGCGCGCCGGCTCAATGGCGTTGACCTCGAACCACACATAGCCGCCGTCGCGAGTCGCGACCGTGTCATTGTCGACGCCTATGTCCGACGCAAAGGCGGCCTTCACAAGATCGGCGCCTGCGGGAAGATCGGCGATCGGCTTTCCGCTGCGGTCGTTTCCGCCTTCGTCGACGCTATCGAAGGTGCGCGTCTCCAAACCCACGGCGCTGGCCGCTTCGGCGAGCGTCTTTCCGGCGGCGCGTTGATCCTCGATTGCGTCATGCAATCGGCGCGTATCCGGCGTTGCGCGCTGGGCGGCGATTTCCGTGCGCAATTCCGTCTCCGCCTGCTCGAGCGTCTTGTTGTAAACGCCGGGTGTAATGCTCTTCACTTGCGACACGACCGTTCCGAAGGCGGTGTGAACGGGTTCCGCGAGGCCTGGTTGCGTCAATGCGAAAACGGCCGCGCCGACCTTGGCGTCGCCGAAGTCGCGCTGCTCGACGAATCCGAGATTGACGTCCTTGGGATTGAGCTTCAGTTCCGCCGCGAGCGCGTCGATGTCCATGCCGGCCTTTAGCCTGGCGAGAGCCTCTTCGGCCTCCTTATCGGTCTTGAGCACAAGCTGGCGCACGTCGCGCTTTTCGGGCGCGCCGTAGCGCTTCGACTTCACTTCGTCATAGAGCTTACGCACCTCGTCGGCGGATACGTCTCCAGGCTTGCCGAGCGTCGAAGGGCTGACGACCAGCGCCGTCAGCTTGCGGTATTCCTTGGCGCGGAACGCCTGTTCGCGCTCGGCGAAATACTTCTTCAGCTCTTCGTCGGAGGGCGCGGCGGCGGTGCCGGCGACGGAGGGCGGCAGCACGATATAGTCGATGGTGCGCGATTCATTGCGAAAGCGATGGATCGCCTCGACCATCAGCGCGGGCGGCTCGACGCCGGCGACAACCACGTCGGTCAAGAGCTTGCGCAGATAGGCGGATTTCTGGTCGGCCACGAAGCCGCGCTCGGTGAAGCCGGCGTCGTTGGCGATCTGCTTGAAGCGCATCGCGTCGAACTTGCCGTCGGGTCCTTGAAAGACCTTTTCCGCCGCCAACAGGCGCTGCGTGGTCTCGTCGCTGGCGGCCAGCCCCAGCGACCGCGCCTTCTGATCGAGCGCCACTTCGGTGACCAGGCGTTCCAGAATTTGCAGGTCCAGCCCCGACTGATGCGCCTCCTGATTGGTGATGGCGCGACGCAGGCGCTGCTGAATGCGTCGCAGTTCGGTCTGATAGGCGTTTCGATAGGCTTCGACCGTGACCTCTCCGCTGCCGACGCGCGCGAGCCGTTGCGTCGTCATGCCCCGGAACACGTCGCCGACCCCCCAGATCGCGAAACTGACGACGATCACGCCCATCACCAGCGCCATGATGGCGCGGCCGATCCAGTTCTGCGAAGCGACGCGCAGGCCCTCTAACATGAGTCTTGCTTCCCTTGGGTGCGTTTGGAGGCGGTTTGGCCCCGGTTTTGGCGGCGGACTATAGGGAGGGGCCGCTCGCGTGGCAATGCGCGCCGGGGCGAAGCGCTACGCCGCGTCGAAATGCGCTATTGCGAGTATTTCCCTATGCTTGCAGTTTTGGCCCGACCTAAAGCCGCGCCGGCCGCTCCCAAGGGGAGAGGCGGAACGGGTTTTGGCGCGCCAAAAGGGGATCGAGAATGGACGAAACCGCCAACATCATCGCCGACGCCGCCTCACCCCAAACCAATTCGGAGAGCAAGGCGGACGCCGCGGTAAAGACGCATGTCGAGCGTCCCGCCGCCCCGCCGCCCTCGCGCCATCAGGATATCCGTCGGCTGCGCGCCGATTCGGAAGCGATCCGGCACGCGTTTGAATCGGGAGAGTTCCCATACAAGACGCGGCTGACCGAGAAGAGCTATCTGAAGCACATGGGATCTCTTCAGGTGGAGCTCCTGAAGGCGCAGAACTGGGTGAAGGAGACAGGCCAGCGCATCGTCGTGCTATTCGAGGGACGTGACGCGGCCGGCAAGGGCGGCACGATCAAGCGGTTCATGGAGCACCTCAACCCACGCGCCGCCCGCGTCGTGGCGCTGGAGAAGCCTTCGGAACGCGAACGAACGCAGTGGTATTTCCAGCGTTACATCAATCATCTGCCGGCGGGCGGCGAAATCGTTTTCTTCGATCGCTCCTGGTACAACCGCGCGGGCGTCGAGCGCGTGATGAATTTCTGTTCGCCTAACGAATATCTCGACTTCATGCGCCAGTGCCCGGAACTCGAACGCATGTTCGTCAATTCCGGCGTCAATCTCTACAAATATTGGTTCTCCGTGACGCGCGAAGAACAGCAGCGCCGTTTCCGCTCGCGCATGAACGATCCTTTGAAACAGTGGAAGCTGTCGCCGATCGATCGCGCGTCAATGGACAAGTGGGACGATTATACCGAGGCGAAGGAGGCGATGTTCTTCTTCACCGACACGGCGGACGCGCCCTGGATCGTCATCAAGTCGGACGACAAGAAGCGCGCGCGCCTCAACTGCATGCAGCACTTCCTGTCGAGCCTCGACTATCCCAATAAGGATCACGGCGTCGTTCATGGGCCAGATCCGCTGATCGTCGGATCCAGCGCCCATGTCATCGGCCGCGACGAGCACATTTTGGGCAAGTCGCTTGCGATGGATGTTGAGAAGAAACGCAAGCGCTGAAGCATGAGCGCTACGAACCTGCGTCCAGATACAGTCCCAAATTTTTTCAAATGCCATCCACATTCGCATCGCGCTGCTAGCGTAACCATAATCGCACGCGGGCTTTTCCGAACCGGATGACGCTAGCTCGCCGTATCGCAATGGTCCTCATCACGATCGAGATTGAAGAGCGCATAGAGCACGCAATCGATTTGCCAAGTGTCATCGACACAAAAATTTCACGTTAAGGCTAAGGCCTTGCTTGCTCTTCAGATAGCGCTTGTTTAGAAATGGAACGCTGAAGCTGGAAGAGGCGCGATTCAAAGCTCTTCCCCTTCCGAAAAGGGCCCTAGGCGCGCGCTCTGCCGACTGAGCCCTAGCAGCCAAGACTGGCGGTCACCGCCCCTTAGAGCGCTTCAAAAGGAAATGCTATGCTGCGATCTCTCGGTCTTGCAGGAATGATGACGCTTGTACTTTTGACGGCGTCCGCCCGCGCCTTCGACATACTCGATCCCGACTATGGCGGGCGGGTCGAGCCCTATGCGGCCCGGCTTGCGATCGCCGAGGCGCGACGAGAGCCCATTCGGATCGGTCCGACCGAATGCAACTCCTCCTGTACTCTCTATCTCGCGTCGCGCCGCTCATGCGTTTCCGCAGACTCGGTCTTTGGCTTCCATGCGCCCTGGTTTGGCAGTCCCGACTCTGGAGTCGTGGATCGGCGGATGACGGCTCTGTTCGCTCATTCTTACAAGCCCGCGCTGCGCCGGATATTCCTCGCGCATGTGCGGAGCACAGGCTACGCCGCGCCTGGGCCGATGCTGAGAGTTACAGGGCGGCAGCTCGCGGCGCTTGGCTACCGCCTCTGTCCCTGAAGCGCGGAATCAAGGAACGTCAACAGGCGCGGAGAGCCGATCTAGCGACTGCGCGCTCCCGCGCTCGTACCAACCCTTGCTGCGGTTGACGATCCACACGACGCTGAGCATCACCGGCACTTCGATCAGCACGCCGACGACGGTGGCGAGCGCCGCGCCGGATTCGAAGCCGAACAGGCTGATCGCCGCCGCGACCGCGAGCTCGAAGAAATTGCTCGCGCCGATCAGCGCCGAAGGCCCGGCGACGCAATGCGCCTCGCCCGCGGCGCGGTTCAGCAGATAGGCGAGGCCGGAGTTGAAATAGACCTGGATCAGAATCGGCGCCGCGAGCATGGCGATGATCGCCGGCTGACGGATGATCTGTTCTCCCTGAAAGCCAAACAGCAGGACAAGCGTCGCGAGCAGCGCGACGAGCGACGCGGGGCCGATCTTGGCGAGCGTCCGCGCAAGCCCAGCCTCGCCGCCCGTCGCGAGCAGACGCTTGCGCGCGATCTGCGCGACGATCACCGGCACGGCGATATAGAGAACCACCGACAAGAACAGCGTGTCCCACGGCACTGTGATGGCCGAGAGCCCGAGCAGCAGTCCGACAAT